>DUEP01000079.1 GCA_011176535.1 Anaerolineae bacterium
CTGGCCCCACCCCTGCAGGGCGCAGTACTTCGTGATGGCCGCCGTCAGGGTCGTCTTCCCGTGGTCGATGTGCCCCATCGTCCCCACGTTCATGTGCGGCTTCGTGCGCTCAAATTTCTGCTTAGCCATGCTTCTCTCTCCTTATGAATCAGCAGGTATGAATGCTCCGGATGACCTACAACTCACCCTTCACAATGGCTTGCGCAATATTCTCCGGAACCTGAGCATAATGGTCAAACTGCATGGTGAACACCCCACGCCCCTGGGTGATGGAGCGCAACTGGGTGGCATAACCGAACATCTCGGCCAGCGGCACCATGGCCCGCACGGCACGCGCGTTGCCGGGCCGCTGCTCCATACCCTGAATCTCGCCCCGCCGGCTGGACAACTGGCCCATCACATCGCCCAGGTATTCTTCGGGCACCACCACCTCGACCTTCATAATGGGCTCCAGCAGCACCGGCTTGCCGCGCTTCACACCCTCTTTGAAGGCCATGGAAGCCGCCACCTTGAAGGCCATCTCGCTGGAGTCCACCTCGTGGTACGAGCCGTCGTACAGCCGCACCTTGATATCGGTCACCGGATACCCGGCCACCACCCCGGCATCGGCGGCCTCGCGGATGCCCTTCTCCACCGCGGGGATGAACTCTTTGGGAATGGCCCCACCCACGATAGCGTCCTCGAAGATAATACCCGAACCGGGTTCGGCCGGCTCAATGGAGATGATCACATGACCGTACTGTCCACGGCCACCGGTCTGCTTGACGAAACGGCCTTCCACCCGCTCCACCGGCCGGGTGATGGTCTCCCGGTAGGCCACGCGAGGCTTCCCGACCTTGGCCTGGACATTGAACTCCCGCTTCATGCGGTCGATCAGAATTTCCAGGTGAAGTTCACCCATCCCGGAGATAATGGTCTGCCCCGTGGCCTCGTCGGTGCGCACGCGGAAGGTGGGGTCCTCTTCCGACAGCTTGCGCAGGGCCTCGTTGAGTTTGTCCTGCTCGGCCACCGACTTGGGCTCCACGGCCACGGAAATCACCGGCTCGGGGAAGGAGATGCTTTCCAGCACGATGGGATTGGCCGCGTCACAAAGGGTATCGCCGGTGAACGTGTGCTTGAGGCCCAACACCGCGCCAATATCCCCGGCGCGCACCTCTTTGACCTCTTCGCGGCGGTCGGCGTACATGCGCAACAACCGTCCGATGCGCTCCCGCTTGCCCTTGGTGGAGTTATACACCATGGCGCCCTGGGTGATCTTGCCCGAATACACCCGGAAGTAGGCCAGTCGGCCCACATAAGGGTCGGTCACAATCTTGAACACCAGGGCCGCCAGCGGGGCGTCATCCGAAGTGGGCCGCTCCACCTCTTCACTGGTGTTGGGGTTCCAGCCCCGCACCGCCGGAATATCCACCGGAGAGGGAAGGAAGTCCACCACCGCGTCCAACAACGGCTGGATACCCTTGTTTTTCAGGGCGCTACCGCAATACACCGGCGTGGCCTTCCCCGCGATCACCGCCCGCCGCAGGGCGGTCTTGAGTTCCTCAACGGTGATCTCCTCGCCTTCCAGGTACTTCTCCGTAAGGTCGTCGTCCAACTCGGCGATGCTTTCCACCAACTTTTCGCGGGCCTCGGCCACCTGCGCCTTCAACTCTTCGGGCACCCCCGTGACCGTGGGCTCCTTGCCCAGGTCGTCCACCCAGATGATGGCCTTTTCGGTGAAGAGATCCACCACCCCGCGAAAGTCCGCTTCGACCCCGATGGGCACCTGCACCGGAATAGGGTTGGCCCCCAGGCGCTCCCGAATGCTCTCGATGGAGCGCTCATAGGAGGCGCCCACGCGGTCCATCTTGTTGATGAAGCAAACACGCGGGACACCGTAGCGGTCGGCCTGGCGCCACACCGTTTCGCTCTGGGGCTCCACGCCCTGCACCGCGTCGAAGACCACCACCCCACCGTCCAGCACGCGCAGCGAACGCTGCACCTCGGCGGTGAAGTCGATGTGACCCGGGGTATCGATGATGTTAATCTGATACCCCTTCCACTCCGCCGAGACCGCCGCCGAGACAATGGTAATCCCACGCTCGCGCTCCTGCTCCATCCAGTCGGTCACCGTGGTGCCATCGTCCACGGAGCCCAACCGGTGGGTCTTCCCGGTATAGAACAGAATACGCTCGGTGGTCGTGGTTTTCCCGGCGTCGATATGGGCGATGATCCCGATATTTCGATACTTCTCCAAAGGATACTGCCGTTCCATAAAGTTCACCTGTACCTTGCGACCGCTACGGCCCAAATCGAACGCGGTTTAGACACGGAAGTGCGAAAAGGCGCGGTTGGCCTCGGCCATGCGGTGGGTCTCCTCACGCTTGCGCACCGCAGCGCCCTGGTTATTGTAAGCGTCCAACAACTCGGCCGCCAACTTCTCAGCAAAGGACTTCCCCGAGCGGGCGCGCGCCGACTGGATGATCCAGCGGCAGGCCAAGGCAAACTGGCGATGCGGCGGCACCTCCATGGGCACCTGATAGGTGGCGCCACCCACACGCCGCGGACGGACCTCCATGATCGGCATCACATTCTTCAACGCCTTCTCGAAGACCTCCAAAGGCGGCTTCCCCGTGCGTTCGGCCAGGATGTCGAACGCCCGATAGACCAACCGCCGCGCCACACTCTTCTTCCCGCTGCGCATCACGCGGTTGATGAAAGACTCCACCTTCGAACTACCGTATTTCGGGTCGGGCGGAATCACCCGCCGCTCAGGCCGATATCGTCGTGGCATAGTACACTCCCGTCACACCTCTGTCTGCGATAAGAATCGCCGGGCCGCAAAAGGGTGAACCGGCGATTCCTGCTTCCGAAACCCAAACTATCCTTTCGGCTTCCTGGTGCCGTACTTGGAACGGCCCTGACGGCGGCCTTCCACGCCGGCCGCATCCAGGGTGCCGCGCACGATATGGTAACGCACACCGGGCAGGTCCTTCACACGCCCGCCGCGCACGAGCACCACCGAGTGCTCCTGCAGGTTGTGCCCTTCGCCCGGAATGTAGGCGGTCACCTCGATCCCGTTGGTCAACCGCACACGGGCGATCTTGCGCAAAGCCGAGTTCGGCTTCTTGGGGGTCATGGTACGCACCACGGTGCAGACCCCGCGCTTCTGGGGCGAACCCTTGGGCAGGCGAATGCGACGCTGCTTCATCGAGTTGTAGATGTACTGCAACGCCGGCGCCTTGCTCTTGCGCTTCTTGGGTTTGCGTCCCTTGCGAACCAGTTGGTTAATTGTTGGCACGGCTGCCTCCCGAAAATTGATTCCCTGCAAAAGGCTTGTCCGACTCTCATAAAGGGAGGCCATCCTCAACTTGCGATGGCCTCGCCTTAGGCTCCCGTCGCTCACGCGGCGCCGCCGCGCGCACCCAAAGTGTGCTGTTCGGAACAGATGCGCATTCTACCACGCACCCTGCCCAGCGTCAAGGATGCGCTCACGGCTCGCACGCTTTGGCGAGGCTCAGCACCTCAGGGCAGGCGCCCCTGGTGCTTCTTCCTGTGGTCACAAATCGTCGCCCAGCGCCAGCAGACTGGTCGGCACCCTGGGCGTTCGACCCTTCTCGTCTTCCTTCCCAAAGGTGAGCACCCCATCGGGGGTCACCGCTTCGACGGCGATGCCCAGACTCTGCAACTCCTTCACCAACACCTTGAAGGACGCCGGGAGACCAGGCTCCTCGATGGGCTGACCTTTCACAATGGCCTCGTAAGTCTTCACCCGGCCCTGCACATCGTCCGACTTGATGGTGAGCATCTCCTGCAATGTGTAGGCCGCGCCGTAGGCCTCCAAAGCCCACACCTCCATTTCGCCGAAGCGCTGCCCGCCGAATTGCGCCTTGCCACCCAGAGGCTGCTGCGTGACCAGGCTGTACGGACCGATGGAGCGGGCGTGCACCTTGTCCTCCACCAGGTGGTAGAGTTTCAGCACGGTCATCACGCCCACGGTCACCGGGCGGTCGAAGGGCTCACCGGTCTTCCCATCGCGCACGATTTGCTTGCCCAGGATGGGCAGGGGGAGGCCGGTCTCTGCGGTGAACTCCTCAGCCTTGCGCCGCACCTCGTCGTCCGGGATGTCGGAGGTGTCCACGCCCTGGGCCGCCAGCCACAGGCGCAGCCCGGCCACAATAGCCCGGCTATCCTGGGCATCTCGTTCCTCGCCCTGCAAAGAGGCCTCTTCGAAGGCCAAGATTTTGTCCGGGTCGTACCCCTTCTCTTTCAGCCACTCCCGCAACACCGAGCGGCGCGCATAGATCCGGTCGTTCCCCAGGCGGAACACATCGTACCCTTTCTCGCCCAGCCACTGCTCCAGATACAACGCCCGCACCTCGTCGTCGCGCACGAACTCGGGGTCGTACCCCTGCTCCTTGAACCAGGCCCAGGCGCGCTCGGTCACCTCTTTCCACGCCTGGTCGACCATCCAGGCGCGGGCCAACTCGGCTTCCACCTCGTGCTCTTTGGCGCCGTCGAACACCGGCGTCACGGCGCGGAAGCCCAACTGCCGAGCCGCCCATCCCAGGTGGGTCTCCAGCACCTGCCCGATGTTCATCCGGCCCGGCACACCCAGCGGGTTCAGAATGATGTCCACCGGGGTGCCGTCCTCTAAGCAGGGCATATCCTCCACCGGCACCACCTTGGAGACCACGCCTTTGTTCCCATGGCGACCAGCCATCTTGTCGCCCACGGTGATCTTGCGCCGCTGGGCCACCGAAACGCGCACCATCTTCTCCACGCCCACGGGCAACTCGCGGTTTTCCTCCCGGGTGAAGACCTTCACATCCACCACCGTGCCCCGCTCGCCGTGGGGCATCCGCAGGGAGGTATCCTTCACATCCCGCGTCTTCTCGCCGAAGATAGCCCGCAACAGCCGCTCTTCGGGCGTCAGTTCCTTTTCGCCCTTGGGCGTCACCTTGCCCACCAGGATGTCGCCCGGCCCCACCTGGGCACCGATGCGGATGATGCCGTTCTCGTCCAGGTGGCGGATAGCGTCCTCGCCCACATTGGGGATGTCCCTGGTGATCTCCTCCGGCCCCAGGCGGGTATCCCGCGCCTCAACCTCGTACTTCTCGATGTGAATGGAAGTGTAGTAATCCTCCTGCACCAGGCGCTCGGAGATCAGGATGGCGTCCTCAAAGTTGCTGCCTTCCCAGGAAAGGAAGGCCACCACCACATTTTGCCCCAGGGCCAGTTCGCCGTTTTGCGTGGAGGACGAATCGGCCAGCACATCGCCCTTCTTCACCCACTGCCCTCTCACCACCGCCGGGCGTTGGTCCACGCAGGTACTCTGATTGGAGCGCTCAAAGCGGCGCAGGGTATACACCTTTTCCTCGCCGTCGTCGGTGCGCACCACAATGCGCTCGCCTGTGACAGAAATCACCTCGCCGTCCTCCTGGGCGAGCACCACCTGCCCAGAGTCCAGCGCCGCGTACGGCTCCATGCCGGTGGAGACCAGGGGCACCTCCGGGCGCAGCAGAGGGACGGCCTGGGCCTGCATGTTGGAGCCCATCAAGGCGCGGTTGGCGTCGTCGTGCTCCAGGAAGGGAATCAGCGATGCGCTCACGCCCACCACCTGGTAGGGCGCCACATCCATGTATTGGATAAGTTCGGGCCGCGTGAACTGGAAGCCCGAGCGGTAACGGCAGATGATGCTCTCGGCCGCAAACTCGCCGTGCTCGTTGAGCGGCGCGTTGGCCTGGGCGATGTAAAACTTGTCGTCCACATCGGCGGTGAGGTACTCCACCTCATCCGAAACCCAGGGCACGATGGGGAGCATTTGCCCGCCGAAGGTCTCGGCCAAGCGAGCCGCCAGAGCCTCGTCCACCCGCGTGCCCGCCGGGGCGACCAGTTCGTCGGTTTCGGGGTGGCGCACCTCGCCCCGCAACGCCCGGCCCACCAGGCGCGGATCGTTGGCCGCCATGCTGCCGTACACCTTGCGATACGGCGTCTCGATGAAGCCGTACTCGTTCACTCGCGCAAAGGTGGCCAGGCGGCCGATGAGGCCGATGTTAGGCCCTTCCGGCGTCTCGATGGGGCAGATGCGGCCATAGTGCGAGTGGTGCACATCGCGCACATCAAAACCGGCCCGCTCGCGCCGCAAACCGCCAGGCCCCAACGCCGACACGGTGCGCTTGTGGCGCAACTCGGAAAGCGGGTTGGTCTGATCCATGAACTGGGACAACTGACTGGACCCGAAGAACTCCCGCAGCGCCGCCACCACTGGGCGGATGTTGATCAACGAGGCCGGGGTCAGGTTCTCCTGATCCCGAATGGACATGCGCTCCTTGATCACCCGCTCCATGCGGCGCAGGCCGATGCGCAACTTGCTCTTGATCAACTCGTCCACCGTCTTCACCCGGCGGTTCCCCAGGTGGTCCACATCGTCGGGGTCCTCCAGGCCGTTGTTGATGGCGATAAGCCGCTTGATGATGCGCACCAGGTCCCACTTGGTGATGGGGCGGTGGCTCAACGGCACGACGCCGTGCAAATCCAGTTTTTGGTTCATCTTGTAGCGCCCGACCTTCTGCAGGTCGTAGTAGCGCTGGTCGAAGAGTTGCTGCTGCAGGAACTCCCGTGCGTTCTCCAGCGTGGCCGGGTCGCCTGGGCGCACGCGCTTAAAGAACTCGATCAGGGCCGCCTCGGCAATGGTTAGTCCACCGCTCAGGTCCCACTCCGGCTCCTGGCGAATCGTCGCCGCGATGAACATGCGGTCCGGGTTGTTATCCACATCCTCAAACAGAGCCAGCAACTCTTCATCGGAGCCCGTCTTAATAGGAGAGCCCTCCAGGCCATCGTCTACCGCCGCCAACGCGCGAAGGAAGATAGTCACCGGCACTGTGCGCCGGCGGTTGAACTTCAAAATCAGGTAATCGCTCTTCCGCGTCTCGAACTCCATCCACGCGCCCCGGTCGGGGATCAACTTCGCCTGGGCTAAGCGATGCCCGGTGGCGCGATCGATGGGGGCCTCGAAATACACCCCCGGCGAGCGAATCAACTGCGACACCACTACCCGCTCGGTACCGTTGAAAATAAATGTACCCTTCTCCGTCATCTCGGGAAAGTCCCCGAGGAAAATGTCTTGCTTGATCGGCTCCGGCACATCCGGCCCGGCCAGCAACACCGAGACCCACAAGGGCCGCGAGTAGGTCAGATCCCGCTCTAAGCATTCCTCCACCGTGTACTTCGGCTCCCCGAACCAGTACTTGAGCCCCCACTCCTTGGCCTCGGGCGTGTTGCTGGGGAAGTACAAACGCATCCCTTTGTTGTAGGACTCAATCGGCGTGATCTCGTCGAACAATTCGAAAAGCCCCTCTTTCCTAAGGCGCTCGAAGGACTTGATCTGCACCTCGATCAGGTGGGGCAAAGGCAAGTTGACCTGGATGCGCGCGTACGACTTTTTAGGCAAAGCCATGCGTGTCCTCTCCTGAATTAAAAGAAAACTGAACCGCCTGAAGGCAAAGGGATATTATAAAGCCCCCCTCACCAAACCGCAAGGTTTCGCAAAAGGTTGATTTTAAC
>DUEP01000080.1 GCA_011176535.1 Anaerolineae bacterium
ATAAAAACGGCCAGCATCAGAGAGCGGGAGGTGGGCTTCATGGATGTCCCTCTTGATACAGCCAGCGGATGAACAGGGCGGCGTTGGGTACGCGATGCACCGGTTGCCGGAAGGAGCGGTGGGCTAATTCTATCACGAGGTGCCCCTGGGCAAGATGAAGACGCTGCATCTCCTGCCAGGGGATGTGACGGCGCCCGATTTGCATGCCGTTCGGCCAGGCCAGCCAGCGTCCTAAAGGGATGGCCTGACCCTGCTCCCAGGTCTGGCGCCAACGGGCGGCGAGGTGGGGGTAAAGTTGGACTTGGAGGTAGGATAGGGCCTGTCTAATGGCTTGGGGGACGGGCGTGATTTGCCAGCGGCCTTTGGCCGTCAGCAGGTGCAGGCGTTGGTGATGGGGGGCGAAGTCGGTGACCAGGCCCTGGACCTCCTTCCAGGGGATGGTGGGCTGCCTGGGCCCAGGGGAGATCCCCTGAGGGGTGAGCCGCCACAGGGCACGAGCGCGGCGCCAGCGAGGGAAGGCGTAGGCCAGGGTGAGGAGGGCCCCCAACGCAGAGGCCAGCAGGTAGGGACGGGGCCAGAGGGCGGCGGCAGCCAGGCCGTACTTCGTGTAGCCAAAGTAAGCCCACCACAGGCCATACCCTGCCGTGCCTAAGGTCCACAGCGCACCAGTTCCGGCGAACAGACGCTCGCCGAGGCTCCAGGGACGACCAGGGACCAGCATGGAAGTCTTCATCGTTCAGGATGCCCCCTGAGAGGATTGAGGAAAAGGCCGGATGTGGAGCGCGCGCCCGGCTCTGTGTGTGTGGGGGGGCCGCCCTCCGGGGCGGGATGCAGAAAAAGCCCCTTACGCGGCGGGATCGGTGGCGTAAGGGGCCAGGCTTTGCCGCAAATCGTTGATGTGCTTGGCTAAACTCCCCAGCACGCCGTTGATGAAGCGCGGCGAACTGTCCGAGCCGTAGCGTTTGGCCAGTTCCACGGCTTCATTGATGGCCACCTTGAGGGGGGTCTGGCCGTAAATGGCCATCTCCCACAGGGCGATGCGCAGGATGTTGCGGTCAATGGGGGAGATGTGTTCGATGGGCCATTCGGGCGCATGACGGGCGATGTGATCGTCCAAAATAGGGCGCAGGGGCACCACCCCAAAGGTGATTTGGCGGGCGAACTCGGCCAATCGGTCCTCCAGAGGGTGTTCCGCCAGCCGCTCGCGCAGGGCGGTGCCCGGCGTGTGGTTGGTGAGATCTAGTTCGTAAAGCACTTGAAGCGCGATGGCGCGAGCGTGGGTGCGAGCCTTCATGATGAGGTCGTGCTTCCGTTGTTCGGGTAGTGGATGTCTTCGATGTGCACATTGATGTGGCCCACGGCCATGCCGACCATTTCTTCAATGGCCCGGGCCACGGCTTTTTGCACTTCGCGGCTCACCTGGCGCAGGTTTACATTGTGTTCCAGCACCAGGTAGAGATCGACATCCACCACATTGTCGGTGATCTCCAGTTGGACGCCCTCGCCGGCCCCCCGCTTGAAGAGCCGGTTGACCCCGCCGGGGACGGGGGCCAGGGCGTGCACGCCCGGAACTTCCAATGCGGCCATCCGCGCAATGGCGACCATGACCTCGGGGGCCACGGTGGTCTTTCCTGGGGTTACGCTTTCCATCTCCACGCTTCACCTCAATTGGAGTGGGAATTGTGCGCGTTTTGCCTCCCTGGGCCAGCCCAAAACGCGACATCGGACTCATGCCATGGCCATGCCGCCATCCACGCCCAGGATTTGCCCGGTGATGTAGGCTGCCTGATCCGAGGCCAGGAAGGCCACGGCGTAGGCGATCTCCTCCGGCTCGCCCTTGCGGCCCAGGGGGATGAGTTGCAACACCTGCTGGCGCATCGCTTCGGGCACATTGGCCCAGATGTCCGTTTCGATGTAGCCCGCGGCAATGGCGTTGACCGTGATGTTGCGCGAGGCCACCTCGCGGGCCAGGGCCTTGGTGAAACCGATTTGCCCGGCTTTGGAAGCCGAGTAATTGGTCTGGCCGGCGTTGCCGATTTGCCCGGCCACCGAAGTGATGTTGATGATGCGCCCGTAGCGCTTGCGCATCATGTGCCGCACCGCGGCCTTGGAGCAGTTGAAGGTGGACTTCAGGTTGACCCGCAGGACCTCATCCCAGTCCTCTTCGCTCATCAGCATGATGACCTGGTCGCGGGTAATGCCGGCGTTGTTGACCAGGATGTGCAGGTTGCTGAAGGTCTGGATGGCGAACTTGATCAGGTTCTGCGCCTGTTCGAAGTCGGACACATCGGCCTGAAAGGCCTCGGCCTGGCCGCCGAACTCGCGGATGCTCTGCACGACCTCCTGGGCGGCCTCGGCCGAGCGGTTGTAATTGACCACCAAGGCAGCGCCCCGGCGGGCCAGTTCGATGGCAATGGCGCGGCCAATGCCGCGCGAGGCGCCGGTCACCACGGCGACCTTGTCCTTCAGCGAAAGGGTTGCAGGCAGGTTTGCGTACATCATGGCACCTCAATTATAACGGATGGTGGGGGAGTTGAGGGGCTGAGGGATTGGGGTATTGGAGAGAAGGCGGTTTCCCCAAACGCCTCCTCTTGTCCTCCTATCTTTCTCAATCCCTCAATTGTCCCAATTGCCTCAATGACCTCTCATCCCCACACCCCTCGAAATCCCCCGGCGTGCCCAGGGGGATGAGGCGAAGGGAGCGGTCGAACCGTTTGGCCAGGTTGAGCAGTACCGTGCCGCTGCCCAGTTCGAGGAAGGTGCGCATCCCCTGACTCAGCAGATAGCGCATGGTTTCGGTCCAGCGGACGCGGCCGGTGAGTTGGGCGGCGAGTTCGGCGCGCACCTCGTCGGCTGTGGTGAGGGGCTGCGCCGAGGTGTTGCCGATGACCGGTACCTGCGGCGGGTGAACCGTGACCTGCTCCAGCGCGGCGGTGAAGGTGGCGCGGGCGGGCTCCATGAGCACCGTGTGCACGGGCACGCTCACCTTCAGGGGGAGCACCCGACGGGCGCCGGCCTCCCGGGCCTTTTGGATGACGGCTTCCACGGCGGGCGTGGCCCCAGCGACGACCACCTGGCCGGGGCTGTTGTCGTTGGCCACCTGGACCGGGGCTTTGGGGGTGCTGACCTGGGCGCAGAGGGCCTCCACCTGCGCGGCTTCCAGGCCCAGGATGGCGGCCACGCGGCCGGGGTTTTCTTCCCCGGCGCGGCGCATGGCCTCCCCGCGCACGCGCACCAGGCACACGGCGTCGGCAAAGTCCAGCGCGCCGGCGGCGGTCAGGGCGCTCAGTTCGCCTAAGGAGTGCCCGGCCATGTAAGCTGGGCGAAAATCCGGGGCGATTTCCTGCAGCACCCGCCAGGCGGCCAGGGAGTGGGTCAGCAGGGCGGGCTGGGTGTTCGCCGTATCGTTGAGGGCTTCCTTAGGGCCTTCCCACATCAGCCGCGTGAGGGGGAAGCCCAGGATTTCATCGGCAGCGGCGAAGGTCTCCCAGGCCACAGGGAACGCCTCGGCCAGGGCGCGACCCATGCCGATTTTCTGGGAGCCCTGGCCGGGGAACAAGGCAACGGTGGTTTTTGGATCCAGCATAACGAGGCTCCAGGTTGGGATAAAGACCTGACAGGTTGAGATCACCTGTCAGGTCTTTTAACACCGGCAGGGCGTCTGGGCTACGGCAGATGGAAATCGGTGATGACCGGGTCGTGGTCCGACTTGCGGATGGGGGTGGTGTCCTCCTTGGGGGGAGGTGGATAGTCGGCGTCCAGGTGCAGCACCTGCATCCGGTTCAGGAGGTCCATGAGGTCCGGGGAGACCAGGATGTGATCCAGGGTTTGCGTTTCGCCCTGGTAGATGTAAGAGTAGCGCTCCTCCGGCCCCATCCCTTCCATCACATGGTGCATCCCTGCCTGGCGGAAGACCTCAATGGGCGCCGAGTCGTAGTAGGCGTTGAGGTCGCCCAGCACGATGAAGCGGGCCTGCGGGTCGCGCTGGCGGATTTGCTCCATCACCTGCAGGTTCCACCTGGCCTGGGCGATCCGGCGGGGTTCGGTGGCTTCCACGCCTCCCGCCATGGAGTAGAAGTGGTTGTTGAGCAGATAGACCTCGAAAGGGCCGTTGGGGCCGTGCAACCGCAGGTGCAGCATCAGGGGCGGGCGGGGGGTGATGCCCTCAGGCGCATCGAACTGCTCCGTTTCCAGGATTTCGGCCTGGTCACGGCGCACTAAGTAGCCCACATCGATGCCCCGGCTGTCGTGCCCCTCGATGAGCACGGGCTGGTAGGGACAGGTGCTCAAGGCGGACTGAGCGGCGATGTCTTCCAGGACATGGATGTTTTCCACTTCCTGAACCGCCACCACGGTGGGGCAGCCGGCCCAGAGGATGGTGTTGGCCACTTTGGCCAGGGCGGTGTCGTATTCCTTGGGCAGCGGCATGGGCGGGCTGCTGGTGGGATGCGGCTCCCGGTCGTCGAACAGGTTCTCGACATTCCAGGTCATCACCCGCAGGTCGTCGTTTGGCACCGGGTCCAGTTGGGCCACCTGGTGCTCCGTGGGCTCCACCTGAGGGGTGACCAGGGGCTCGATTTTGTGGCGCCCGTAGGTGTACGCCAGGGGGCCAAAGAGGTTGGTCAGGGTGTCGCCGGTGGCGGCGCGGTAGAGCATCCCCTCGGCATAGTTGAAGGAGCCGTAAGAGCCGTCGTCCACAATGATGGCATGGCCGTTGGGCTCCCCGCGGTGCAGGTGCGGCGTGGTGTAGCGGTCGGCGCGGACGACCACGGTTTCGCCGTAGCGGTTGGTGGGCGCCACAGCGATGGCCTCCACCGGCACGGTCACCAGCATTCCTTCCAGGGCTTCGTAGTAGGCCAGCGAGGCGTCGGGGTCGCGCGGCGGGTCCAGGGGGACCGGCGTTGGGGTGG
This sequence comes from Anaerolineae bacterium, assembly GCA_011176535.1. Taxonomy (NCBI): domain Bacteria; kingdom Bacillati; phylum Chloroflexota; class Anaerolineae; species Anaerolineae bacterium. The sequence goes on from DUEP01000080.1 coordinate 4,911, forward strand.
GCTGCGCTTCGGCCAGCACCTGCACATTGTTGCTGCTGGCCACCTGGATGGTGGTTTGCTGCCAGGCTTCGCGCACCGTGCCTGTGACCTCCACCAGGTCGCCCGGCTGCACTTTGGGTTTGGCGAGTTCGGGCAGGGTGATAAACAACCCTTCCGAGGTGTGGGGATCGTCATCGGGGTTGGGGTTTTGAATCCAGAAGCCGTGCAGGCCGGGGAAGACCCCGGTGACCACGCCCTGGGTGCTCATGGTCTCGCCCGCATAGGGCGAGTGGAAGCCCTCGCCCTGGATGGCCCAGATGGGCACGGTGTCGCCTAGGAAAACGAAGCGGGTGGGGGCCGTGGCGGGTTCGGGCCACTGGTCGGCGGTGATCTGGGCGCCGGCCAGGACGAAGTGGTCCCCTACGGGTTGGCGGGCCTGCAGGTCGACGCTTACCTGAGCGGTCCCACCGTTGGCCTGCAGCCTGGCCAACGACCAGACAATGGTGCCGTTCTGCACCTGCCCGTTGTCGTAAAGGGCGGCAACGCCTACTCCCTGGGGCACGGGCAGGATGATGCGTACCTGGGTGAGATCCTGTTCGGTGTGATTGATGGCCGTGAGGGTGACGGTAAACGTTTCGCCGGGTTGAACCTGGATGGGGGCGTTCAGGTCCAGCATGACCACCGGCGGGTAGATGCGTTCCAGGTCGCTTTGCCGCCGGGGGTAAAGGTACCGCACGCCGTCTCGTTCTTCCAGGATGCCGGTGAGCCGGGCCTGCTCACCGCCCTGGAAGTCTTCCATGGTGATGCGCGTGTTCTTGTCCACATACACCGAAAGGGCGTGCCCGGCCTCGTCCACCAGGTCAAGGGTGTAGTTGTAGGTGGACTCACGGATGTTGACCAGGGTGCCCTCCACCTGGATGAGTTGGCCTTCCAGGGCTGGGTCGTCGGCCTGGGCCAGGGAGACGATGAGCGGTTGAGGTTCTTCTCCTCCCGGCGGGGCGAGGATCTCGATGTCGGCCGGCACCTCCTTAGGCACGATCTGGACCGCGCCCCGGTATTTGCCGATTTCGCCCCGCACGCGCACCCGCGCGCCAATGGGCACGTTTACCGCCCCTTCACCGCCGAACACCTGAACCTGGATGCCGCCGGTTTCGTCCTGCAGGTAGAACTTGACATTGCCGCTCCCGGCGTAGTAGCCGCCGGTGTACATGGTGGACACCCCCTCGACCACCACCTCTTCGCCCACGAGTTGACGGGCCACGGCGATGGGGATGGCCCCACCACCTACCTCTACAGGCAGGGGGACGGCGAAGGCGTAGCGTCCCTCGGCCTGGGCGTAGGCGCCGTTGAAGACCAGAGTGGTGTAGGTCCAGGGGGCCTGGAAAGTCATCTGCAGTGTGGCGGTGGAAGTGGCGCTCAGGTCCGGTGTCCAGCGGATACGGTGGGTTTTGTCGTCCACCTCCACGGGAGTGTTGGGCTCAAGTTGGATGCCCTTGGGCGGGTAGGCCACTTCAGGCGGTAGGGGCAGCCACACGGTGACCTCTCCCAGCGGCTTGTCGGCGGTGAGGGTGGCTTCCAGGGTGAAGTCGGTACCGGGGTTGACCTGAGCCGCTACGCTCAGGCGCAGTTGGGCCGGCAGGGCGAAGGCAGCCAGTAAGGGACTGCCGCTGTTCTCGGGCTGGGGGGTGTCGCGAACGGTGAAGTCGTGGGCGTTGTCGTCGGTGTCCTGGCCGTTGCCCTGCGCATCGCCGGGCAGGCGTTCCAGGCTTTGACCGTTGCGCATGGACGGCGCTGGCTGCCCCTCGGCGAAAGAAGCCGGGCCGTTGCCCCACGCCAGGCTGTCCACCGGGCTGCCGTCGGTGCGGCGTAATTGCAGGCCGCCGCGAGCCGGGGCAAAGGGCGTTTCAAAGAAGGCATCGGCCGCCAGGCCGAAATCCTCGCCGGTATGCACCAGCAAGTAGTGCCCGCCGGGGGGGATGAAGGCGCTGTGTTGCCAGCGAACCACCAGTTGGGGTTTCTCGTCATCGCTCAGGCGATACCAGAGGGACCAGCCCTGCAAATCCACCGGTTCGGGGCCGAGGTTGTACAGTTCGATGAAATCATGGTTGTTGTTCCCTTTAACGCCGCCCATGATTTCGCTGATGACCACATGGTCGGTTTGCGCTGGCGGCGTGGAAGCCAGGGGCTCGGTCATCTTCGGCGTGGAGGGTACCGAGGCTGGGGGTTGACAGGCGGTCAGCACCCCGGCCCAGAGGGCCAGGACGAGCAACAAGGCAAACCAGCGTCGGTTGAGGGAACTCATGGGGTATCTCCGTAGAGGAATCGGGTTTAGGTCAACGCCTCCTGGGTGATTATACCTGGAAAACCCAATGGAAGAGTGAGGCACAGGGCCAGGTACGGCCATGGGTTTCAGAAAACCTGAGCCCAGGGAGCCACATCGCTATGTAAGGTGGTGTAAAATGAAATGAAGGTATCGACCCCGATTTTGAAAAGGAAGTCCAGTTTTTTGGCCAGGCGGCTCTGCACATCGCCAGGGAGCCGGATGGAGGAAGTTGTGGATTTTGGGCAGGGAGCGCTTTTGTGGGTGCTCGTGCTTCTGCTGCTGGCAGGCGCGTTGGCGTTGGCCTTTGGTATCCGATGGTGGCGGGTGCGCCGGTATTTGCGCGCCTACCAGGCCCTGGTGGACTGGCTCCCCGCGGCTGTGCAGGCAGAGGACAAGAAGGCGCTGGTGGAAGCCGCCGCTGACGCCATCGCGCGCCATCTGTTTCCGGGGTTCCCGGCCCACCATGTGGGCATTTTGCTTTACAACCCCCAGCGGGGGGCGTTGGAGGTGGTCGCCCATCGGGGAAAGCACCCACCCAGCCAGGACTTTTTGCCTGTGGACGAGGGCATCATGGGCCGGGCTTGGCACACCGGCCAGCCCCAACGGGTGGCCGATGTGCATCGGGACCCCGATTATTTCCCGGTCCATCCAGACACCCGGGCGGAACTGGATGTGCCAATCCCAGGAGCGGAAGGGTTGCTGGGCGTGATCGGCGTGGAAAGCCCACGTCGGCGGGCTTTCGATGCCCAGGACGAGTTCTTTTTGAGCACCCTGGCCCGCTTTTTGGGCCTGGCTTTGGAGCATCTGACGACCCGCGAAGCCCTGGCCCGGCGGCTGGCCATGCGCGAGCGCCTTTCCCGGTTCTATGCGGCGTTGCGGAAGGCGCAACGCCTGGAGGAGATCGCCACACGTTTTGGGCAGGAGGTGCTCGCTTTGAGCCAGGCTGTAGCAGGAGCGGTGTTTCTGGCCGCGGAGGGGGAAGGTGGGCAAACCGCCCGGGCTTTGTTTTTCGCCCCGGCCTCCCAGGGGCCACCGCCTGCGATACCCCCGAGCGCCTGGGAAGACCTGCCCACCGGGCTGTGGTCCCTTTCACCAGGCGAAACGCTCCCCGAGACAGTGCAGGCGTTGGGCCCGGCATGGCAGCGGGTGCGGATGTTGTGGGTCGAGCCATTGCCCCTGAGCCATGGCCTGGCGCTTTTTGGGTGGGAACAGCCGCAGCAGTTGCCCTTGTGGGTGTGGGAGATCTTGCCTTTGGTGGGGCAGGCAGTGGATGGGGCTTTGGTGCGCGAGGCTCTGGTGCGTCGGCTGCGCAGCCAGGTGCGCCATTTGCGCAACCTGCGGGCCGTGGATCAGGCGATGACCTCCCGCTGGTTGGGGTTGGGCAGGGCCCGGGATCAGGTGCTGCGCGTGTTGCTGCGCCGTTTGCGGCACGCCTTTCACCTGCCTGGGGCGGCCATTTGGGGTGCCTCCTTGGAGGGGGACGCGGCAGAGCAGTTTGTCTGCCTGGCTTTCGATGGCCGGGTGCCGGAAGCCGTTCGCTCGGTGGCCATCTCAAGGGCGCGTTTGGTCAGTATGCAGGCCTCCGAGGCCTTTTCGCCCTTCGTGATCTACGATATCGACGAGCAGGCAGACCTGCTGCCTGCCTCCCTCTACCAGGCCTTGCGCGATAGCGGTCTGCGTGCCTTTGCGGCGTTCCGCCTCATGGCTCATGGCCGCCTGATGGGGCAGTTGGAGATTTTCCACACCCAGCCGTTTCCCAAACGCCGCGAGTGGTGGACTAACCTTTCGGCTTATGCGTATCAGGCGGCCATCGTGTTGGAACAGACGGCGACCTGGCGTGCGCTGGAACGCACGAACCGCGAGTTGAAGGCCGCCCTGGATGGCGCCTTGCACGCCTGGGCGCGCACCGTGGGCCGGCGCAGTCAGGCCACCCGAGGGCACAGTAAGCGAGTGGCGGCCTTGACGGTCAGTTTGGGCAGAACCCTGGGTTTCAAGGGCGAGGATCTGGCCGCGTTGCGCTGGGGTGCGTTGCTCCACGATTTGGGCAAGGTGGGCGTGCCCGATGCCGTGCTTTTCAAGCCGGGGCCGCTGACTGAGGAGGAGTTCGCTCTGGTGCGCCAGCACTCGGTGTGGGGCGATGAGATCGTGGGCGAAATCCCCCACATTTCGCCCATCGTGCGCCACATGGTGCGTTATCATCACGAACGCTGGGATGGCAGCGGTTACCCGGATGGGCTGCGGGGCGAAGACATCCCGCTCGAGGCGCGCGTGCTGGCCGTGGTGGATGTGTGGGATGCGTTGACCTCCGACCGCCCCTATCGCCCGGCTTACCCCCATTATGCCGCCCTGATCTATCTGCGAGAAAACGCCGGGGTGTTGTTCGACCCCCGCGTGGTGCGCCAGTTCCTGCGTCTGGTTTCCCCGGACGAAAACCACAACGCCGCCTATTGAGCGGCTCGGCTGCTCGATGTGTTCCGCTTATCGTGGCCCCAGGCGCCCAAAACGTTTCTCCAGCGCATCCAGCGCAATGCGGATCATGGTCGGCCGACCGTGGGGGCAGGAGCGGGGGTTTTCGCAGGCCTCCAGGTCGCGCAGCAGGGCTTCCTGCTCCTGGGGCGAGAGCACCTGCCCGGCTTTGACCGCGGCCCGCTTGCACACCCGGGCGATGATGCGCGCTTCGATGTGCCCCTGCAAAGGCGTTTCGTCCTCTTCAAAGTCCTCCACCAGGGCCCGCAGGGCCGCCGCCGGGTCCATCCCGGCCAGCAGGGTGGGCACCGCCCGCACACGAAAGGTCCCCGGGCCGAAAGGCTCCACTTCGAAGCCCCAACGCCCCAGGTAAGGCAACTGCTCCTCCAGCAGGCGGGCCTGCTGGGGCGGCAGGTGCACGGTGACCGGCTCCAGCAGCGTCTGGGAGGGGGCGCTGGCTTCGCGTTGGGCCATGAAGCGCTCGAACAGCACCCGTTCGTGGGCCGCGTGCTGGTCGATGAGGTACAGCCCGTCCGGCCCTTCGGCCACGAGGTAGGTGGCCGCGATCTGCCCCACCAGGCGCAACAGGGGGATGCGTTCGGTGCCGGGCAACGCTCCCGGGGTGGGGGCCGTTTCCGGGAGTTGGGGGCCGGCCCCTGAGGTCCGGACCGTTTCCCCGGAGGCCCCGGCGCGGGAACCCTGGGGCCGGGCTGGGAAATTGGGGAGGAGTGCCGTCCCTGAGGGCGGTGCCGTTCCCCAGAAGGGGTGCGGCAGGTCGGCGTCCAGATCGGGGATGGGGGTGTGGGCCAGGAGCGCCTTGCGCACGGCCTGTTGCACGGCGCGGAACACCCGGTCGGGCTGGCGGAAACGCACTTCGGCCTTGGTGGGATGCACATTGACATCCACCGCCTCGGGGGATAGTTCGACGAAGAGCACGGCAATGGGGTAGCGCCCCACCATGAGCAGGGTGTGATAGCCCTTGAGCAGCGCCGCGCTTAGGGCCGCGTCCTGCACGGGCCGCCCGTTGACGAAGAACACCATATCCCGGCGGTGGGAACGGGTGAGGTCGGGGGGGCTGACGAAGCCGCTCACGCGGACGCCGGGAGCCTCGTCGTCCACAGGCAACATGCGGCGGGCCAGGTCGGGGCCGTACAGGGTGGCCAGCACGCTGCGACGGTCACCTTGACCGTCGGACTGTAGCACCAGGCGGTCGTCCTGGGTCAGGCGAAAGCGCACCTGGGGGTAGGCCAGGGCGTAGCGGGTGACCAGGGCGTCGATGTGGCGGCGCTCGGTGGCGTCGGATTTGAGGAATTTGCGTCGGGCGGGCACATTGTAGAACAGGTCTTCCACGCGCACCACGGTGCCCGGCGGGGCGCCCACCGGCTCCACCGGCCCGGCCTGGCCGCCTTCGACGCGGATGCGCGCGCCCATCTCGGCTTCAGGGGGGCGGGAGGTGAGGGTCAGGCGGGAGACCGACGCGATGGCGGCCAAGGCCTCGCCGCGAAAGCCTAAGGTGAGGATGTGGAAAAGGTCATCGGCGCGCTGGATTTTGCTGGTGGCGTGACGGGCCACGGCCAGGGCCAGTTGGTCGGCGGGGATGCCGTGGCCGTCGTCGGCCACCTCGATGAGTCGTCGTCCGGCCTCGCGCACGGTGATGCGAATGTCGCGCGCTTTGGCGTCCAGCGCGTTTTCGAGGAGTTCCTTGACCACCGAGGCCGGTCGCTCGACGACCTCGCCCGCGGCGATTTGCGAGACCAATTCGGGGGGCAGCAGGTGGATGGCAGGGGCAGGCACGGCTTCAATCCTGGAAGTGGCGCAGTTGGGTTATCCCTGGCGAAGCAGGCGCCAGATGCGGGAAACGGCGTATAGGCTGAACAGCACCGGTCCAAGCCCCAAAGGGCGCTCCTGGTAAGGCGCTGCCTGCCGGGCGAAAAGATGGGTGAGGCCCGTGGTGGCTGTGCTGACGCCGATGAGGGCCCACACGGCCAGGGGGACCAGGGCGCGGGCCAGACCGTCCAGATCGGCGTCGGCCCCGGAGCCCCCAGCGCGCCGCGCTTGGGCGACCAGGGCGTAGACGGCCGAGGCGCCCCAAATGAGGAGCCACAGGCCGATGACCAGATGTTTGGGGAGTTTCTGACGGAGACATAGGGCCACCTCGCTATAGGGACCGAACGGATGCAGGGGGCAGAGACCAACGGGGCTGGATATCCTCATCCCTCCTCGCCGGGGCAAAGGGATCTCGAAAAGGCCCTGAAGGCGAGTAAAGGCCGCTGCGGGAGGCCTGGTTACCGTTTGTACGAAGAGGTTACCTGGCCCACAACTTCCGTCACCGGGTGGGCCGCCGCGGTGAGGAAAGCGATCCCCAAGATGACCCCGGTGGTGAGCAGGACGGTGAGCAAGGCCTCCAGGGCGTAACGCTTGCGAGGCGTGCGCAGCGCCGCCGCCAGCAGGAGGAGCGAGCCGCTGAAGAACAGGTGGAACCCGACGCTGAAGATGCCGGGGCCGACAAAGCCCAGCAGCACCCCGGCGGCCAGCCAGGGCAGGCGCTCCCAGAGAGAGGAAGGCACCTTTGGGGGATGGGGTAGCGCGGCGCTCAGCCCGGCCAGGCCCGCCAGCGCCCAGAGGGTGGCGCAGGTGACGGCCATGGGGTCATGGAACCAGTCGGGTTGCAGGGCCCAGATGGTGAGCAACAACTGCGCGATGACGAACAGGCCCAACAGGGTGACCAGGCCGCTGATCAGAGAGCGCAGGCGCACGGGAAACTCCCTTCCTGGCAGGGCTTTTTGTATTTTACCATCGCCGCGGGTGCCGAAGGGCGGGGTATAATCGAACCATGATGGCTCCCGTTAGCCTGTATCTCCACTTTCCCTTTTGTCGGCAACGCTGCACCTATTGCGATTTCAACACCTACGCCGGGAAGGAAGACCTTGTCGGCGCCTATCTGGAGGCCCTGGCGGTCGAGATGCGAAGGCTGGCGCAGACGGCCCCCCGGCGGTTGACCGTGCACACCATCTATTTCGGCGGCGGCACGCCCTCGCTGGCTCCTCTGGCGGGGCTGGAGAAGGTGTTGCAGGTCGTCCATGAGGGGTTCACCGTGCTACCCGACGCTGAGGTCACCCTGGAGGCCAACCCGGGCACCCTGACCCTGGATTACCTGCGCGGATTGCGTGCTCTGGGGGTGAACCGGTTGAGCCTGGGGGTGCAGGCGGCCCGGCCCGAGGCCCTGCGTCTTTTGGGGCGCATTCACGATTACTTTGCGGTGACGCAAAGCGTGGCCTGGGCGCGCCGGGCGGGGTTTGCCAATCTCAATCTGGACCTCATCTATGGCCTGCCGCACCAGACCCTAGTGGACTGGCAGCGCACGGTGGACCTAGCCCTGGGGCTGCACCCGGAGCACCTTTCGCTTTACGCCTTGACCCTGGAACACGGCACCCCTCTGGCGGCCTGGGTGGCGCGGGGCCTGGTGTCGCCGCCCGATGAGGATCTGGCGGCGACGATGTACGAGTGGGCCGGAGGACGACTGAGCCAGGCGGGGTATCGGCAGTATGAGATCTCCAACTGGGCGCAGGAAGGGTACGCCTGTCGGCACAACCTGCAATACTGGCGCAACGAGCCCTACCTGGGACTGGGGGCCGGGGCGCATGGTTGGATCGCCGGAGTGCGCACGGTCAGTGTGCGCGCGCCCGAAGCCTACCTTCGCCGGATGCGGGAGGCACGCGCCTCGCTGCCTTTTCCCCAGACCCCGGCCACGGTGGAGGCGCGCCGCCTTTCCCCCGCCGAAGCGATGGAGATTACCATGATGATGGGCCTGCGCCTCACCGAGGAGGGCGTGAGCCGGCAGGCTTTTCGTCGCCGTTTTGGCGTGGATCTGACCGAGGGGTACGCCGAACCCATCGCCCGCCTGCTCAAATGGGGCTTGCTGGAATGGGTGGGACGGGGTGACTCAGCGCGGCTGCGCCTGACGCCCCGCGCGTACCTGCTGGGCAATGTCGTGTTTCGTGAGTTCATCGGCTATCTCGAGGAAAGGGACCATGTCATCCTTTCGTGACGATGCTGTGTTGCGGTGGCTTTTGTGGGGCGCGCTTCTGCTCGCTCTCTTAGGGGCTTTGGTGAGCGTGCATGTGCATTTTACCCGCCAAAACCCCGGCGGGACGGATTTTCTGGACTATTGGGTCGCGGCACGCCATTTTTTGTTGCAGGGTGAAAGCCCCTACAGCCAGCCTGTCATTTTGGACATCCAACGCCGAATTTACGGGCGCCCGGCTTACGCCTGGGAAAATCAGCATCGCCCCATTTATCCGTTCCATTTCGTATTCCTTTTTGCGCCCTTTGCCCTGGTTGGTGATTACCCCCTGGCGCGGGCGTTGTGGATGGTGGTCAACGAGGTGCTTTTGGTGGTCGGTGTGCTACTCTGGCTACCCCTCTTACCCTGGACGCCTCGTCCTCTGGCCCGGGCGGCCCTGTTGCTTTACACCTTGCTGGGGTATTTTTCTGTACGCGGTCTGGTCAACGGCAATTTTGTGGTGCTGCAGACGGCCTTTTTCCTGTTGGGAGTGTATGCCCTCGCCCGCGGACGGGATGGACTTGGCGGGGCAATTCTGGCGCTGACTACCGTCAAGCCTCATATCGCCCTGTTACCCCTGGTTTTGGTGGCGTTGTGGAGTGCTTCCCGCCGGCGCTGGGGCGTGTGGCTGGGGTTGGGCGGGACCTTGGTCGTGCTGCTGGGCGCGGCCACCTGGCTGCAGCCGGACTGGTGGCTTCAGGATTTGCGACTGATCCTGGCTTACCCTTCGTACAACCCCCCTGGCTCCCCGCAGGAAGTGCTCCGCCTGGCGTTGCCTGGCCCGGGACGTTTGCTGGCCTGGGTGCTGACGGCCCTGGTGTGGGGCGTCCTGCTGGCGGAATGGGTCGCCCTTTGGGGGCGTTCCTTCACGCATTTCTTGTGGACCTTTTCCCTCACCTTGTTGGCCTCTCAATGGAGCGGCATCCAGACGGATCCGGGGAATCTGATGGTCACTTTGCCCGCTTTGGTGGTGGTTTGGGGCTACTGGTGCACCCGTTGGGCCTACGGCAGGCGTCTGTTTTGGGGGACCTGGGTGCTGGCGATGGTGGGCAATTGGGCGCTGTTCTTGAGCACTTTGCGTTGGGTGGGAGGGCAACCCATCCAGTCGCCTATGTTGTATTTCCCGTTCCCGATGCTGGTCTTCTTTATGTTGTACACCGTGCGGGTGTGGGCCACCCGCGTTCCCTTGTTGCGCGAGGATGCGCTTTTCGTGGAGTAAGCCTGTCCGATGCGTTCATGGCGCTTGTGGGTCCTGCTCTGGTTGGGCGTGGTGGTGGGAGGGTATTACGCTTTGCACCCTCCTCTGGGACAGCGCGCGCTGAGCGCTTGCGCAGTGGCGCTGGCCCGTGTGGGCCTCACCGGCCTGGGGATTGCCCTGGCGGGAGGACTGGGCCGTTGTCTTTTGCCCGCGTTGCCTACCGGCGGTCCCGTGAGTACGGCGGTGGTGCAGGCCGCCGTGGGCCTGGGCCTTTTGGGGATGGGGATGGCGGCGCTGGCGGCCCTGGGCGGGTTGCGACCGGTCATCCTGGCCGCCCTGGGGCTGGCTGGACTGCTGGCATTGGTGCCTTCGGTGGCCGCATGGCTGCGTGCCTGGGGCGCTCTGGCCAGTTTGGTGCGTCGCGCCGGCAGATGGGGCGCCCTGGCCGCGGGGGCGTTGGCGGCGGCCAGCGCCCTTTCGCTCACCCTGGCCTTGGCCCCACCCTGGAAATTCGATGCGTTGGTGTATCATCTGGCCTTCCCGGCCCGCTATCTGGCCCAGGGGCGGTTGACCTTTATCCCGTCGTTCTTTTGGGGCATGCCCCAGTTAGCCGAGATGCACTACACCTGGGCAATGGGATGGCTTGGCCCGCAGGCGGCCACCGTGTTGGGGTGGTGGGTTGCCCTGTTGGTGACCCTGGGCGTGGTCGGTTTGGCGGCCGATTGGGTGCATCCCCTGGCCGGATGGGTGGCCGGGTGGGTGTTGATGGCGGGCCGTACCTGGTGGGAACTGGCTTCGTGGGGCTATGTGGATCAGTGGACCGCGTTGTATGGTTTGGGGTTTCTGGCGCTGTTGGCCGCCTTTCAGGTGGACCGGGCCAACGCCTTACGCTGGGTGGCCTGGGCGGGCGCCATGGCCGGGTGGGCCATGGGGACCAAATACACGGCTGGCACCCTGGGCCTTCTTGGTTTGGCCTGGGTGCTCGTGATCCCCTGGCGGCAACCGAAAGGGCAAAATGATCCTTCGTATGGCCAGCTTTTGCCCTTGCGCATGGCAGGGCTTCCCCTCGTGTTCCTCCTGACCGTCTTTTTGGCCTTCTCGCCCTGGCTGCTCAAGAACCTTTGGGCCACGGGGAACCCGGTCTATCCTTTCTTCAAACCCGCTGGGGTGGTGGATTCCTTTCGGCTGCGCCGTTATTTGCTTCCCCCCTTCCCCTGGTCTAAGGTGCTCGCTTTGCCCTTCCTGGCGACCTGGCAGGGGCGGGAGGGGGGCGATGGCTACGCCGCCTCCATTGGCCCCTGGCTTTTGGTCTTTATCCCCTTCGCCTGGAGCCAGCGTCGCCGCCATCCCGCCTTCGGCCCCACGGCGTGGGTGGGGGTGGGCGGTGTGCTGGTCTGGGCATGCTCCGCCCTGGCCGACACCTACCTCGCTCAGACGCGGTTGCACTTTGCCGTCTTTCCGGCCCTGGCCCTCCTGGCTGTCTGGGGCTTTGAGGCCCTGCGCGCCCGGCCCTGGCGTGGCAGGGCCCAGGCCTTGGAGGGATTGTTAGCGCTGAGCGTGCTGTTGGCGTTGGGGCAATATGCCAGTGTCGTCATCCGACATCGGGCTCCGGAGGTTGTCCTGGGGCAGATCTCCTCCCAGGCTTACCTGGAACACAACTTGGGTCCGTACGCCCAAACCATGGATGCCGTCCGTCGTCTCCCTTCCGGGCGTCGCGTGTTGTTGCTATGGGAGCCGCGAGAGTTCTATTGCCTGCCCCGGTGCTCCGGCGATGAGATTCTGGACCGTTTCTGGCACGCGCAGTGGCGTTACGGCCCCCATGAGGCCATCCTGAATGCCTGGCGCAGGGCCGGCTATACCGATGTGTTGGTGTATCACACCGGCGTGAAGTTTTTACGCCAGCAAAATCCCAGCCTTGATTGGGCGGCCTGGGAGGCCTTCCAGGCCCATTTACACCCTTTACAAACCTTTGGCGAGGCATACACCCTCTATGCGCTTCCGTGACTTGCTCCTCCTGGTTTTGGCGCAGGGCGTTGTCCTGAGTGCCGTGGCTTTGTTTCAGCAGGGGCCGGGCTACATGGACGCGGAGTACTACGCCGTCCTGGGCCGCCGGATGGCTTCAGGGCAGGGGGCCACAGAGCCTTTTCTGTGGAACTATCTGGATGACCCCGCAGGGGTGCCGCATCCTGCGTTTGGTTACTGGGCTCCATTAAGCGCCTGGCTGGCCGCCCTGGGTTTGCGTTGCTGGACCTCGGGGGGGTATCCCGCGGCCCGGTTGCCCTTTCTTGCCCTGGGGATGGTGCTCCCCCCTTTGACGGCCCTGCTCACCTGGCGTTTGACCCGACGCCGCCCCCTGGCCTTTTTTGCCGGAGGAACGGCCATTGCTTCAGGGTATTATCTCCCTTATTGGGCGGTTACCGAGACCTTTTCCCCCACCGTCGTGTTAGGGGGCTTGTTCTGGCTCCTTTTGCTGGCCTGGGAGGAAAGGCCGCGCCTCTGGGCGGCAATGGGCCTGGGCCTGTTGAGCGCCGGGTTGCATCTCACCCGCAACGAAGGGATCCTCTGGCTGCTGGTGGCCGGGGTGGCGATAACAGTGGGCGTCTCGGGGGCGCAACGCAGGCGGCATCTGGCGTTCCTTGTTGGTGCCTATCTCTTGGGTTATGCGCCGCGATGGGTGGCCAACCTTCACACCTGGGGGGCGTTGTCTCCACCGGGGAGCCTGCGCGTGCTTTGGTTGACCGCATACGATGAGTTGTTTGCCTACCCTGCTGCCCGACTTAACCTGGTCCACTGGTGGAGTCAGGGGCCCACAGCATGGCTGGCCGCCTGGGGGTGGGCCTTGCGCCGCAACCTGCTTACCGCCTGGGCTGTGCAGGGCCAGATCGTGCTCCTCCCTTTCATGGTGTGGGGGTTTTGGCGGGAGCGCCACCGCTTGACCGTCCAGGCAGCTTTGGGCGGCTGGCTGGCCCTCCTGGTCGGGATGACCGTGTTGTTCCCTTTCCCTGGCGCGCGTGGGGGCTTCTTCCATGCTGGGGCGGCCCTGCAGCCGATGCTCTGGGCCTGGGGTGCCGTGGGCGGGGAGGCCGGGTTGCGTTGGGCCGCCCACAGGCGGAGATGGCCCTGGCCTCAATCGGCCAGTGTGTTGGGTGGCGGTGGCCTGGCCATCCTGGCGTTGCTTTCGATGCTGGTGGTGGCCCAACGGGTCGTGGGGCCAGACCCCACGCGGCCCGTTTGGCAGGCTGCCGAGCGGCGCTATGTTCGTCTGGGGCAGGCCCTGGCGCAGCGCAACGGAGGAACTTTGCCCGCTGTGCTGGTGAACAATCCCCCGGCGTGGGCCTGGGTACATCAGGATGCACCGGCTTTCGTGATCCCCGATGGTGGGCCAGACACGGCCGCGGCTGTAGCGCGCCGTTTTCATGCCGCCTGGATGTGGCTGGAAAAAGACCACCCCCGGGGACTGGATGCCCTCTACGCTCACCCCCGAGATGGGGGTGCCTGGCGGTATGTGACCACGGTGGAAGGCGTCCATCTTTTTGCCCTGGAGGAACAACCGTGACGGCGAAGGGACGCTGGGGCCTGGTCGCTGGGGTGGCGCTGGCGGGGGCGGGTTTCCTTTTCACGGCGGCGCGCACTTACCGCCTGGGCTTCCCCTTGGATGATGCCTGGATTTTTCAGACTTACGCCCGCCATTTGGCTCAGGGCCACGGTTGGGTGTATGTCGCCGGGCGTCCTTCGGCCGGTGCCACGGCGCCCTTGTGGGTGATGTTGCAGGTGCCCGGTGTGTGGTTGCGCCTTACGCCGCTGTGGTGGCCTTGGCTTTTGGGAGGCGTCGCTTTAGTGTTGCTGTCCTGGCTGGGGAGCGATTGGTGGGCCCGTTGGGCGCCCCCCGAAAGCCGAAAGTGGGCGTGGGCCGCGGGGCTGTTGCTGGCCTGGGAGTGGCATCTGGTTTGGGCGGCCTTCTCGGGGATGGAGACTTTGCTTTTTGCCCTGGGCGCCCTGGCGGTGTTGCGCTGGGTAACGCTGCTCGGTGAGGGACAGAACCCAAAGGAACGGTGGCTTCACCAGGAGGGCCTTCAGAGGCGAGCGTGGTTCTGGGGCGCTTTGGGATGGTTCATCGGCGGGATGGTCTGGTTGCGTCCCGAGGCCATGCTGTTAGGGCTGCCCGTGGGCATGGGGCTGGTCATTGGGGCGGATTTTCGCCCCGCCCGGGCGCTGCGATGGGCCGTGATGGCTGGTCTGGGCTTTGCGTTGCCGGTAGGGAGCTACCTGCTTTTCAATTATTGGATCGGCGGGCACTGGTGGCCCAACACCTTTTACGCCAAGCAGGCGGAGTACGCCGCGTTGTTGAGGCAGCCCTGGTGGTGGCGAGTGGCTCATGTCACGACGCCTTTGCTGGCTGGCCCTGCGGTGCTCTTGCTGCCGGGGTGGCTCTGGGGCGGCTGGCAGGCGTGGCAGCAGCGACGCTGGACCTGGTTTGCCGGGCCGGCGTGGGCTATAGCCCACATCGGGGTGTATGCGCTCCGCTTGCCCGTGGGGTATCAACACGGGCGTTACGTCCTGCCCGTCCTGCCCGTAGGGCTGCTGTGGGGGTTATGGGGCCTGTCCGATGCCTTGGGCCGCTGGCGGCGGGGGCCTTGGCGGGTTCTGGGCACTGCTTGGGCGCTTGGGGTGCTGGGAGTGACCCTGGCCTTTTTGCCTCTGGGCGCATGGGCTTATGGCCGAGATGTGGCGGTGATTGAGTCGCAGATGGTGGACACGGCGCGGTGGGTGGCGACCCACACGGCAAAAGAGGCGCTGGTGGCGGCCCACGACATCGGCGCGCTGGGGTACTTTGCCGACCGACCCTTGCTCGATTTGGCCGGTCTGGTCAGTCCGGAGGTCGTTCCCTGGCTGGGGGACCCTCAAAGGTTGGCGGGCTGGGTGCGTCAACAACGCCCTGCATACCTGGTGGATTTTGTCGGCGATTATCCCTTGTTGGAGCAGAATTGCCGGGTGGTCTTTCGCGCCGAAAAGCGTTTTGTGGCCCTCTTTGATCGTCCGCCGATGCAGGTGTGTCGTTTTCGCTGGTGAGGGGCTTTATGCTATACTTGATTCGAATGAGCCCGTACGAGGAGGCGTTCCATGGTGACCAACGCTTTGCCGGGGCGGAAGGAATCTCCTCTGGAAGCCCTGAAAGCCCAACTGGAGCAGTGGCATCATCAGATCCAGGAGGAGTTGAAGGAACTCGGCCTGTTGATCGAGCAGGGGCAGGGGGAGGTGGAACGGTTGGGCCGTCGTTCCACAGGCGCCCTGGATTTTTTGGAGCAGGCACGCAAGCGCGGTGACATGGAGTCGGTGCTAGACCTTTATCCTAAGGCGTTGGAGGTCCAGCAGCGATATCTCATCATGCGCGGTCAGTTGGAGAAAATGGAGGGGGAGCGGGACCAGTTGCAACGGCTGATGGAGTTTATTGAGGAGATTCGGCAACAACTGGCCCAGATGGAGCGCAGCGAGGAGGGCCGGAGCCCCCTCAAGACGGTCGAGACCATTGTGCAGGCCCAAGAAGAGGAACGCCGACGGCTTTCCCGGCAAATGCACGACGGGCCGGCCCAGGCTCTTTCCAATTTTATTTTGCAAAGCGAAATTGCCTTGCGCCTGTTCGACCGTGATCCCGACGCCGCCCGTGGCGAGTTGCAGAATTTGAAGATCGCAGCTACCAAGACTTTCCAGGAAGTGCGGGAGTTCATCTTCCAGTTGCGGCCCATGATGCTGGACGACCTGGGGTTGGTGCCCACGGTGCGTCGCTATCTGGATATGCTGAGCGAACAAAGCGGCGCGGATATTGAGGTGCAGGTCACGGGCAGTTCGCAGCGGCGACTGGCGCCCTACGAAGAGGTGTTCCTTTTCCGCGCGTTGCAGGAGTTGACCGCCAATGCGCTCCACCGGGGCGAGGCGACCAAAGTGCGGGTGTCATTGGAAATTACGCACCAAAAGGTGGTGCTGCGCGTGGAGGATAACGGCAAGGGGTTTGACACGGCAGCTC
>DUEP01000081.1 GCA_011176535.1 Anaerolineae bacterium
CCGTGGCCGAGGAAACTTCGAAACCCAGCACCTCTTCGGCCAAAGCCGCTACCTTGCGGGTGGATACGCCGTGGACGTACATCTCGGCCAACACGATCCAGGCTGCCCGCTCGCTGCGCAACCCTTTGCTCAGCACAGAGGGGTAGCAAGTACCCTTACGTACCTGCGGCACCTGCAAGGCCAGGGGGCCCAACCGCGTCTTGAGGGTCTTGGGCTTGAAGCCGTTGGCCTGGTCGCGACGCGCCGGCGTCCGTTGGTAAGGTTCGGCTTGAAGATCGGCCTGACGCTCGGCCAGCATGAGCAAGTCGAGCCACCGCTCCATGAGCAGACGCAAACCATCTTAGGCTTCGGTAAACAGCAACGCTAACAGCGGGTCGGGTAGGGCATCATGCATCTGGTGAGCCATGGTGGTGCCTCCTTGTTTTGAGGTGAATCGCTTTCAAGCGATACCACCTGGCTCACTGTTTTTACAGAAGAAATGTTACACTACTCCTCGGCCCGCGCCTGACGGGCTTGGTGCAGCGCGTGCCCGAATCTACGCCCTGGCCGCCCGGCCGGGGCCCGTGCGTGAAGCCTTGTAGGCGTACACCGCGACCTCGTGAGCGAGTTGGTTGGTGGCCCAGGGTGTGCGCCGGGGGAGTGGCAGACCGCTGACCCCCAGGAGATGGCCCTGACCTGGCCGGCTCAGCTCGAGGGCCTGTTGTGGCTTTCGTGTAGCCATAAAAAGAAACCAAGAGTATGAAAATTTACGCAATTTTTGCGTTCGCCAGCCTTGACAAATCCACACTATGGCGTACACTCAAGAACACAAGAACAACAGAAACACCACGATCTCTCAACCTCAACAAAAACAAAAGGTGAAAACGGCTATGCCTTGTCCTCCTTGCGTTGCCCTGTGGGACATGAAGCAGAAGAAGGCCCGCACAACCCACGGCCACCGACCGGCTGGCGGGCCTTCGGCGTTTGGCAGATAACCGCCCTTGCTCAGGTACTTCTCCCGCCCTCCGACGACCGGTCGGAGGGCGGGTTTCGTTTAAACCCACCCTTTGAGGAGGTTCACGATGTGCCTATTGCCCCGTGTCGCCGTGCTGTACACCCGCCTGCGGGTGGAGGAGAAATGGCTGTTCGCCGCCCTGGAGCGCCGGGGGGTGCCCTACGAGCGGGTGAACGACCGTCAACTGAGCCTGATGCTACACGACCCCGCCGCCTGGCAGGGCTACGATGTGGTCATCGCCCGCAACTTGAGTTACACGCGCAGCCTGTACACCCTGCGCGTGTTGGACGCTTGGGGCGTGCCCACGGTGAACACCGCCGCCGTGGTAGAGACCTGTGGCGACAAGTTGCGCACCAGCGCTGCCCTGGCCGCCGCCGGGGTGCCACAACCGGCCACCGCCGTGGCCTTCACCCCAGAGGCCGCCCTGGAGGCCATGGAGCGGCTGGGCTATCCGGTAGTGCTCAAGCCGGTGTATGGCTCCTGGGGCCGTCTGCTGGCCAAGGTCAACGACCGCGAGGCCGCCGAAGCCTTGCTGGAGCACAAGGCCGCCCTGGGCTCCCCGCTGCACCAGGTGTATTACATCCAGGAGTTCATCCCCAAACCCGGGCGGGACATCCGGGCCTTTGTCATCGGTGACCGCGTGGTGGCGGCTATCTATCGTTACGCCGAGCACTGGATCACCAACACCGCACGGGGTGGGCGGGGAGAAGTGTGTCCGGTGACGCCGGAACTGGAAGCACTCTGCCTGCGGGCTGCCCGCGCCGTGGGCGGCGGTGTGCTGGCCCTGGATATCCTCGAACACCCCGACCGCGGCTACCTGGTCAACGAAATCAACCACAGCATGGAGTTCCACACCACCGTGCCGCTCACCGGCGTGGACATCCCCGGCCTGATCGTGGACTACGCCTTGCAAGTCGCCTGCACCGCCCAGGGCCCGGAAACCGCGGCAACGCTGGTCCCAGACGCCCTACCCATAGGGAGGTGAACCGATGTGGCAGCGCTATCGTCCCCGACCGCTGGAAATCGTGGACACCACGCTGCGGGAGGGCCAGCAGACTCCCCTGCTACACGACCACGGCAAGTACTTTTTGACCACCGAAGACAAACGCGACCTGCTCGCGGCGCTCATCCGCTACGGCGTCAAGTTCATCGAACTGTTCGCGCCGGTGGTGGGCCCCCGCGAGGCCGAGGACTTCGTCGCCCTGCGTCAGGTGCGCGACGAGCTCGCGCCTCAGTACGGCTACACCTTCCTTCTGGCCCATGTGCGCTGTCACCCGCGCGATGTCGAGGCCGCTGTGGCCGCCGGCTTCAACGGGCTCAACCTGTACTTCGGCATCTCGCCTCAGTCCCGCGCCTTCAACCACCGCAAGGACACCGAAACCATCATCTACCAGAGCCGCGCCTTGCTGGAGGACCTGCGCCGTGAACACCCCCATCTGGTGCTGCGTTTCAGCGGCGAGGACGCCTTCCGCACGCCCCTGGAGGATCTCTTTCAGGTGTACGACGCCGTTGCGCCGCTGGTCGACCGCCTGGGACTGCCCGACACGGTGGGGACGGCGACTCCCACCCAAGTGGCCAAGCGCATCCAGGCGCTGCGGGCGCGCTACCCCGATCTTCCGCTGGAAGTGCACTTTCACGACGACCGCGGCCTGGCGCTGGTGAACACCCTGACCGCCGTGCGTGCCGGTGCCCAGTATGTGAACACCACCCTGTTGGGCATCGGCGAACGCTCGGGCATTACCTCTATGACCGCCTTACTGTTCAACCTGTTCGTGGACGGCGACTACGATTTGGTGGACGGCTATCGGCTGCGGGCATCCTATCCCATCAACGTGCTGGCCGCCGACAAGTTACGCTGCTTAGTGCCCGCCAAAGAGCCAGTCAGCCTGACCAACCGCACCCACACCGCCGGGGTGCACCAGGGCGCCGTGCTGCGTCACCCCACCACCTACGAAGCCCATCCCCTGGAACTCTTTGGCGTGGACGAGCGCGAGATCCTCCTGGGGCCGCTTTCCGGCTGGAATGTGGTGCACTACTTCTTGCGGGAAATCCACGGCTTCCCGGTGGACGAAGCCACGGCCCGGGAGATCACCGTCCGCTTCAAGGCCTTGGCCTCCCGGATCTCAGGGGATGAACCCCCGGCCCAATTGCTGTTGCGCCTGGCCCGTGAGGAATTCCACCTGACCCCCGCGCCGCCGCCTCCGCCCCAGGCCCCTCGCCTGCTGCCGCCCCCGGCGCTGGGCCCCCGCGTGCAGGAGCGTATCCAATGACTTCTCCCCAGACTTTTGCCGAAAAGGTGCTCTCGCAGGCCATCGGACGGCCTGTGTACGCCGGTGAAGTGGTCGAAGTGACGCCCAACTGGCTGTACAGCCACGACAACACGGCAGCCATCCTGCGCATTTTCACCGAGGAACTAGGTGCCGAGGCCCCATGTTGCCCCGAGCGGCTCATCGTGGCCTTGGACCACGCCGCGCCGCCGCCCACCGCCCGCCATGCCCAGAACCAGGCCCGGGTGCGGGCCTTCGTGCGGCAGCACGGGATACGCCACTTCTACGATGTGGGGGAGGGGGTGGGGCACCAGCGCATCGCCGAACAGGTGCCCGTACTGCCGGGACACATTCTGCTTGGCGCCGACAGCCACACCACCACCCACGGCTGGCTGGGCGCCTTCGCCGCTGGGGTGGGGCGCACGGAGATGGCCGCCCTGTGGGCGACCGGGCGGATATGGCTGCGCGTGCCCGAGAGCGTCCAGGTGATCTTGCAGGGGCGGCTGTCCCCCGGCGTCACGGCCAAAGACGCCGCGCTGGCGCTTATCGCCGCCTTGGGGGCGGCCGCGGCAAACTACGCTGTCGTCGAGTTCACCGGCCCCGGCCTGGCTACCCTGGGGCCGGCCGAGCGCATGACGCTGACCAACATGATGGCCGAAATGGGCGCCAAATGCGCCGTCTTCCCTCCCGACGCCGTCACGCAGGCCTACCTGGCGCAACGCCGCCCGGACGCCGCCGTTTACCGTCCTGTGCTCCCCGACCCAGGGGGCCGGTACCGCCTGCGGGTGCAGTTGCACTTAGCGCGGGTGCGACCGGCGCTGGCCGGCCCCCATCGGGTGGACTACGCCCGGACGCTGGACGAAGTGGCCGGCACGCCAGTGGACCTGGCCTTCATCGGCACCTGTGCTGGCGGACGGTTCGAGGACCTGGCCGCCGCCGCGCAGGTGCTGCGCGGCCGTCGGGTCCACCCACGCACCCGGCTGTTGGTAGTCCCTGCCTCGCAGGCGGTGTACCGCCGGGCGTTGGCGACCGGTGTGCTGGCCACCCTGGTCGAGGCCGGGGCCATCATCGGGCCGCCGGGGTGTGGGCCGTGCATGGGCAATCATCTGGGTATCCCAGCTCCCGGCGAGCTGGTGCTCTCCACGGGGAACCGCAACTTCCGCGGCCGCATGGGCGAACCCGACGCCCAGGTGTACTTGGCCGCAGCGCCCCTGGTGGCCGAGGCCGCGGTGCGCGGCGAAATCCCCAGGGCCGGGCCGCATCCTGGGGGCGTGGCCCCTGCCGTGGAGATCCTGGAACAGCAGCCCTCCTCGGCGGGCGGATGGCGCCGTTTGCCCCCGGTCTCCTTCCAACCCCAGGGGAGGGTGTGGAAATACGGGGACCACATCGACACCGATCGCCTGTTCCCCGGCAAGTACACCTACACTCTGCACACGGCAGAGGAAATCGCCGCGCACGCCCTGGAGGACCTGGATCCTACCTTCGCCCGCCGGGTGCGCCCGGGGGATGTGGTGTTCGCCGGGGAGCACTTCGGCCAGGGGAGTTCCCGCGAGCAGGCGGTGACTGGCCTGGTGTACAACGGCGTGGCGGCGGTGGTGGCCCGGTCCTTCGCGCGCATCTTCTACCGCAACGCGCTCAACCGAGGGCTGCCGGTGATTGTGTGCCCACCGGCGGTGGAGGCGGCCCAGGCAGGCCAGCCGGTGCGGGTGGACTGGCGCGCCGGGGTGATCGACCTGCCAGCGGGACGGTTCACCTTTCCTCCGTTTCCGCCGGCGGTGCAGGACCTGCTGGCGGCGGGAGGGTTGATCCCCGCCCTGCAGCGATCCCAATGATAAGGAAACCTGCAAAGGAGAAAGAACGATGACGAAAGCGCACATCGTGCTGATCCCCGGCGATGGGGTGGGGCAGGAAGTCATCCCCGCGGCGGCCACGGTGTTGCGCCGCTTGCTGCCGGAAGCGACCCTCACAGAAGCGCCGGCCGGGTTTGCCTATTTTCAGCAAGTCGGCGAGGCGCTGCCCGAAGCCACCCTGACGCTGGCCCGACAGGCCGACGCCGTGCTGTTCGGGGCTACAGCCTCCCCTTTGCAGCCCACGCCGGGGTACCGCAGTCCCATCCTGGCGCTGCGGCAGGCGCTGGGGCTGTACGCCAATCTGCGCCCGGTGCGCAGCCTGCCGGGGGTGGGCCGTGCGGGGGTGGATATGCTCATCGTGCGGGAGAACAGCGAGGGGTTGTACTACAGCCCGGGCTTCCGCGCGGTCGATTGGGCGCTGAACAAGCGCATCATCACCCGCCGGGCCAGTGAGCGCATCGCCCACACGGCCTTTCGCTGGGCGCTGCGGCGGGCGGCGCAGCGTCGTCGTCCGCCTCGGGTGACGGTGATCCACAAGGCCAATGTGCTGCGCCATACGGACGGGCTCTTTCGGGAGGCCG
>DUEP01000082.1 GCA_011176535.1 Anaerolineae bacterium
ATCCTTATCATAGAGTTGTTGCGGAATAGAGCAAAAGGTTGTAAACTTGGGCATTCTCATCGGCCAAGAGGCAAAGCCCATGATCACTTTTGAGAATCTCAGCAAGAGGCCCAGCACTTTCAAAAGCTTCACCGGGGTAAGTGTGGTTGCGTTTGAGGAATTGTTGGCGCAGGTGACGCCGCTATGGGTGGAAAGCGAGCGGGCGCGGCTCGCCCGTCCTCAGCGGAAACGAGCCATTGGCGGCGGGAGGAAACCGGCGCTGGCCTTGCGCGAACAACTCCTGTTGACCCTGGTCTGGTTGCGGCTTTACCTGACCACAGAAGCCTTGGGGGATTTGTTTGGTATTGACAAAGCCACGGTGAGTCGGTATACCCGCAGAAGGCTGCCCGTTTTACGAGCCCTCGCGAGGCCACCTTAGGTTGGCCGGAAGCGCCCAAACGCGGGAAAAGTTTGGGGGAGGCGCGGGAGGAGCATCCCGACTTGTTTGCCTTTGTCGATGCCACAGAGCAGCCTGTAAGACGGTCACAGGATAAGGAGAGCCAGGAGCGGCATTACTCGGGAAAAAAGAAGCGGCACACGCGCAAGGTGCAGAACATTGTGAACGAAGAGGGCTTGGTGGGGGATGTCAGCGAGTCGGTACCGGGTTCGGTCCACGACCGCAAGTGGTTCACAGCGTCGGGGGCAGCGCGCAAGATGCCCAAGGGGGTGGTGGTAGGCGGCGATGCGGGCTATCAGGGGCTCCAGGAAGACCTTTCTGAACATAGGGTTATCACGCCTTTCAAGAGATCCAAACACCCTCCGCTCAACGAGGAGCAGAAACAACTCAACCAGGCTTTTGCCCGCTCCCGGATCATCGTGGAAAACACGATGGGCGCCTTCAAGCATTTCAAAGCCTTAGCGGAGGTCTTTCGCCATGCCGTAGCCCTCTGGGATGATGTGTTTCGCGCCGTGTTGGCCATCGTCAATCCGCGTATTCAGAAGCGCATCCGCCAAGCCAGCGCGGCCTGAGAAGAGCCTGGGGTAGGGGAGACTCTACCTCTACCATTATTCTGCAATAACTCTTTTGTGATGAGTGCCAAAATCGCGTCAAAATTTGGTCTGACATGGGGTAGGCTTTGGGAAAAGCCCACCTTTTGGAAAGCCTGGGTTGGTCACGCTCACGCGTTGCGGCGGGCTTGCCCCCGCGCTTTCAGGGCAAAGGGAGCCCTTCCCAGCAAAGCTCCTTGCAGAGGTCGGGCTTCCAGAGCCAACACGCGACTGTTGGCGAAGTAGGGAAAGTCGAACATCACGGCGTCACCGGGCTTTTTGCCGGGCATGGGCATCAGGCGGGCCGTCAGGGGTTTGCCCAGGCGGGCGGCCAGGGTCGCCAGGTCGTAGAGCACGGCGGACAGTTGTTCCGCCGTGGCGTCGCCGGGCAGAGGCAGGGTGTCCAATCCGGTACCGCACACGGCGGAGTACAGCAGCAAATCTTTGACGCTCAGCGTGCCCTGGGCGGCGCGATGGGCCAGGGTGGCGTCTTCCAGCACCGGGAGCATCAGGCCGCTGAAGCCCACGCGGGGGAAGCGAGCGGCGTCGATGGCCGCCGCCAGGATGGCTGCTGCGCTCAGCGAGCCGTGCAGGCCCACCTGAGGCACCCCTAAGCGCTCCATGGCGGCCCCTAAGGAGGTGGCCTCGTCGGGGAAGGGAGCCAGCGAAAAATCCAGGCCGAAGAAAGTTGCCTGACGCTTTTGGGCCACCGTTTCGGCCAGGCGGACCAGGCGTCCGGCGTGCTCTTCAATGGCCGCGGTGAGGTTGCGTTGCGCCTGGGGGATGTCGGCGGCCTGGCGGAAAGCTTGCACTGCCAGGTCGGCGGCTTCCAGCGCCAGGGCAAAGCCGAGCACGCCCGGGTCGGCGCGGCGCGGCTCGGCGTAGGCGGCGGGGAAGAAAGGCGCATGGGGCGGCACGCCGGCCAGGGCGGCGAAGCGCAGATTGGCAAAGCCGTTGGCCTCCAGGGGGGCGGCGGCGTGGATGACCTCGGCGCAGGCGCGGATGGCCGCCGGGTGGATGGTGCCCTCGGACGTGGCCATCACCCCGGAGAGGAACACCTTTTGGGTCGCGGAAAGCATCTCCGGGATCCAGGTGTAAGTGGCTGGATTTCCGGGTAAGGCCGGACCCAGGGAGAGGTAGTCCAACCCATGGGGTGCGGCCAGGGCCTCTGTTTCCTGAGCGAGGTGGCGGGCCTCCCGGTTGTTCTTGACCAGCAAGGGGAAGGGAATCGTCGCCAGCCGGGTGGTCTGCACGGGAATGTCGGCGGCCTCGTACACCAGGCGCAGGGTGTTGGCCAGTTCCCCGGCCTGACGGAAGACCCCCTTGCGCGGCGGATAACCGGGATGGGCGAAGACGGTGATGGAGCGGATTTCCATGGAGACGCCTCCTGGGTTGTAAGACGCGAAATTGCCACCCGGGATACGCCCCTGGCCTTTGCATCCCCGGGCGAAGGCCCACCGGCCTGGATATCCTCACCTCCCCCCCTGGGGCGCGGAGCGGCTTCAGCGGAGAGGCCTGGCCGCCTCCCTGCGTTGGCGCACCACTTCGAACAGGAGCACTGCGGTGGCCACGGCGGCGTTGAGGGATTCGGCCCCTCCAGGCATGGGGATGTGCACGACCTCGCTGGCCAGGGCGCGCGCCTGGGGCCCAGGGCCGTGGGCTTCGCCGCCGATGAGCAAGGCCAGGGGACGGCGAAAGTTGGCTTGGGTGTAGGGAGTGCCCGCGTGGGCTTCGGCCAGGATGAGGGGAAGCCCGGCCAGCAGGTGAGGCATCTCCTCCCAGGTCGCCCGGCGCAGGGGGAGGTGAAACTGCGCCCCCATGCCGCTGCGCAGCACTTTGGGGGCGAAGGGGTCGGTGTTGCCCGGCGGCAGGAGCACGCCCTGCACCCCGGCGGCCCAGGCCGTGCGCAAAATCGTGCCCAGGTTGCCGGGGTCGCGCAAATCGTCCAACACGAGCAGGAAGTCGGGGGTTGGCGGCCAGGGCAGGGCGGGCCAAGGGAAGAGGGCCAGGACGCCCTGGGGCGTTTCGGTGGCCGAGGCGCGGCGCAGGGCCTGGGGCGCGGTTTCGTAGAGGGCGACACCTTGCGCGGTCCAGGGTTGCAGCAACGGCGCGGCGCGCGTGGCCGCCTCAGGGGTGTAGAGCACGGCCTCGGGCCGCAGCCCGGCCGCCTGGGCTTCGCGCAGCAGGCGGAGGCCTTCGACCACGAAGCGCCGCTCTTCCCGGCGGGCCCTGGGGCTGCGTTGCAGGCGCGCCAGGCGCTTGATGAGGAGGTTGTGGGGGGAGGTGATGGCGTCTTTTGATGGCATGGCGGTTTTTAGGGTGCTCGGTGGCTCCGTGGCTCAGATGCCCTGTTGTGGGGGTGCCCGGAGGCCCAGATGCCCGGAGGCCTTGTTGTCTTGTTGCTCTGCGCACCAGGCATCTGAGCGACCAGGCATCTTGGCATCATTGCATCACTTCATCCCACACCTGGAGGAAGGCGTCCACCGTGGGGCGGTCGTAGAGCACCAGGCGCACCTCGCGCAGGCCGGAGTCGGGATGCTCGGCGAAATAGTCGTGGATGGCGGCGAAGGTCACCCGCGCGGCCCGCGCTTTGGGAAAGCCAAAGATGCCCGTGGAGATGGCGGGCAGGGCGATGGAGGCCAGGCCCAGTTCGTCGGCGCGCGCCAGAGAACCTTGCACGGCGGCCCGCAGTTTGGCGTCTTCGTCGCCGCTGCCCCAAACCGGCCCCACGGCGTGGATGACATAGCGGGCGGGCAGGTTCCCTGCCGATGTGTAAGCCGGTCGCTCATGGGGCACGGGGCCGTGTTGGCGCACCCAGGCGTCGCTTTCCCGTTGGATGACCGGGCCGCCCTTGCGGGCGATCACGGCGGCCACGCCGCCTCCGTGTTTCAGATGGGCGTTGGCCGCGTTCACGATGGCGTCTACTTCCTGGGCGGTGATATCGCCCTGGACGAGGCGCAGCACGGTGCCGTTGGACAGACTCAGCCGGCGGAGTTCCATGGGTCACCTTCAAAGGAGGTGGCAAGCCTTCAGGCTCGGGCTAAGATGATTATACCCTCACAACCTTTACCGGGGGGATGGGTTATACTTGGCAGAAGGTAACCCCATCTTGGAGGAAGACCATGGGTTTGTTAGACGGGAAAACCGCGCTGATTTTCGGCGTAGCCAACGAACGCTCCATCGCCTGGGGCATTGCCCGGGCGATACACCGGGAGGGTGCCCGCATCGGGCTGAGTTATGCCGGGCCGGTGCTGGAAAGGCGGGTCAGGCCGCTGGCGGCTTCCATCGGCTGCGATTTCGTCGAACCTTGTGATGTGACCGATGATGGGCAAATCGCCACCATCGTGGAACGGGCCAGGGCCCATTTCGGCCAGATTGACATCCTGGTGCACGCCATCGCTTTTGCCGAGCGAGACGACCTGGTCCGGCCCTACTACCAGACCAGCCGGGCAGGCTTCCTTAAGGCCATGGAGATCAGCGTGTACTCCTTCACGGCGCTGGCCCAGGCTTTTCAACCCCTGATGCGGCAGGGCGGTGCCATGCTTACCATGTCGTACTACGGGGGCGTGAAAGTGGTACCGCATTACAATGTGATGGGGGTGGCCAAGGCTGCGTTGGAGGCCTCGGTGCGCTACCTGGCGTACGATTTCGGGCCCATGGGCATCCGGGTCAACGCCATTTCGGCCGGCCCCATTCGCACCCTGGCGGCCGCCGGCATCGCCGGTTTCCGCTCTCTGTACAAACTTTTCGCCGATTTGTCCCCGCTTCGGGAGAATGTCACCCAGGAGGATGTGGGGGAGGCGGCGGTTTTCCTCTGCTCGGATCGGGCGGCCCGCATCACTGGCGAGATCCTGTATGTGGATTCCGGTTACAATATCATGGGTGTGCCGGACCCCGAGGTGTTGACCAACCTGACCCGGAAGGATTAGTCCATGTTTCGACGGCGTGGTGCTGTTCCCTCAGAGCAAGGAAGTCCCAGGCCAGAGCCCGTGTTACGGGTGAGTTCGGTGCTGGGGCCAGAAGTGGTCTTCCGTGGCCGTCTGAGCGGACGCGGCGGTGTGCGCATTGAGGGGGCCTTTGAAGGCGAGATCGCGCTGGATGGGTTACTGGTCATCGGCGAAAGCGGCCGGGTGACCTGTGAAGAAGTGCGCGCTCGCCGGGTGATGGTGGCCGGGTTGTTGAAGGGCAACATCCTGGCCGAGAAGGTCGAGATTCGCCGCACCGGCCGTGTGTGGGGGGATGTGCGCACCGTGGCCTTTGCCACCGAAGAAGGGGCGTTCTTGCGCGGCAAGGTGCAGATGGAAGAGCAGTTGTCGTTGTCCTTCCAGGCGGAGACGGCCTCGCAGGGCGAGGTGCCCGCCGCCGAGGAGGGCGAGGAAGCCCCATAGCACCGGGGGCTTCGTTCGCTCTGGATGCGGGAAACGCGAAGGTCGCCTGACGGTTGCATCATCCGTCAGGCGGCTTGATGTTGCCCACGGTTCCTCAGGAGACCTGGAAGCGAGGGTCGCGTTCCAGGGTGAGCCTGAGCCCTTCCTCCAGGGAAAAACGGGGCCGGTAGCCCAGTTTCTCGCGGGCCTTGGTGAGGTCGGCGCACATGCGCGACACGCCGCCGTTGGCCTGAGGGTTGGTCAGCACCTCGGCTTTGCGCCCTGTGAGATCGAGGATGAGTTCGGCCAGTTGGCGCACGCTGGTCTCTTGTCCGCTCCCCACATTGATGATTTCCCGGTTGACCTGGGGCGCGGTTGCCGCGGCGACCATGGCTTCCACCACATCGTCCACGAAGACATAATCGCGCGTCTGGCTCCCGTCGCCGTGGATGACCAGCGTGCCGCCGTGCACAGCGTGGTATAGGAAGTTAGGGATCACCGGTGGATGAGCCGGGGGAAGATGCTGACCGGGGCCGTAAGCGTTGAACACGCGCAACACCACGGTCTCGATGCCCCACAGGGCGCCGATGGTGCGCACATAGTACTCCGCGGCCAACTTGGAAACGGCATAAGGGGAGAGCGGGTTGGGCCGCATATCCTCGCGCAGCGGCTGCTCCTCCTGCGCGCCGTACACCGCCCCGGAGGAAACCAGTACCACCCGCCGGACCTGCACATCACGCATGGCCTCCATGAGGGTCACGGTGCCGCCCACGTTGACGCTGTTGTATTCCCTGGGGTGCAGCACCGATTCGGGCACAGAGACCCGGGCGGCCAGGTGGAAGACGCAGTCCACATCTTGCAACAGGCTCCACAACTTGGGCCGGTCGTTGATGTCACCCCGCACCAGGACCACTTCGGGCGACAGTTGCTCCGGGTTGCCGGAAGCAAGGTTGTCCAACCCGCGCACCTGATGCCCCTCGGCCACCAAGCGATTAGCCAGAGCGGCCCCCAAAAAGCCAGCCACACCGGTAATGAGAAAGTTCATGCCTCTCCCTGCGTACGGTAATGTGCCTGCGTGTGCGGGGGATTATAACACCGCTGCGGGGGAATGTCTGGCACAAAAGGCTGTGATAAAATTGGAACGCTATGGCAGAAGGTCCCAAATTTCGTGTGTTGATTGTGGACGATCAGCGTGACCTGGCGCGAGCCATCCGGATGGCAGTGGCCGGGTTGGGCGAGGATTTTGAGGCGCTGGATGTGCCCTCGGCCGAGGAGGCTTTGCTCGAGGCGCAACAGAAGCGCATCGATGTGCTGATCGCCGATGTGCGGTTGCCGGGCCTGCGGGGGGATGTCATGGTGCAGCGCATTCGGGCGTTGTGGCCCGAGGTGAAGGTGTTGCTGGTCACTGGGTTGCCCCGGGACGAGGCGCAAGAACTGGCCAACCGACTGGAGACCGATGCCCTCTTCCACAAGCCCTTTGAGATGGCCGATTTGTTGGACGCCGTGGAGCGTCAGGTGGGCGCAGTGGAGAGCGTGTTGGGCACGCCCTCCTCGCCGTTTTCCGAAACCGCTCAGGTGAAGCAGCGCCTCTCTTCTTTGCTGGTCGACACGCGCAGGACCTTGGGGCTGCGCTCCCTCATGCTGGTGGGGGAATCCGGATACGCCCTGGTGCGGGCCGGGGAGTGTCCTGAGGGAATCGATGAGCCCAGGTTGATCACCCGTTTGCTGGCCGTGCTGAGTGCGGGGGGTAAGGTTTTGCGCCTTTGGCAGGAAACCCTGAGGCGTTGCTTGCATGTTTTTCCAATACCTTGGGGGATGTTGTTGGTCGTTGCCATTGAAGCCCGATTTGCGTTGGTGGCCTGGGATGAGCAGGAAGAGGATCAGGAGCGGACGGTGAGGGTGGGGGCGGCGTTGTGGGCGTTGGCTTCCCAGGTCGAGGATGTGCTTCGTCAGTGGCGGTTGCTTCCGCCTTATCCGGCCTTGCCCCCGGCCCTTGAACCGACCCCTGCCCCCGAACCGGAAGCCGGGGAGGCCGCCGTGAACGAACCACCCTCAGAGGAGCTGTTGGCTTTGCTCGACCCCCAGGAGGTGGCCCTGGCGCCGGAAGAAGCGGAAGCCTTCTGGGACGCCCTGACGGCGGAGGACCCGGGGGTGGCGGCGGCTTCGGCGGATGTGCTTTCTTTCGAGGAAGCCAAGCGGTTAGGGTTGGTTCCTTTTTCAGGTGAAGATGAATCCGAGTCGTGACCTTCCCTCTGCTTCCCCCAGGGATCGGGGAAGTGGCTCTCAGGTTCCAGACGAAGACCCCCTGCCCGGTGGGTCCCAGGAGGAAGAATGGCCCCTCGTTTTTCGAGGCGTTGGGGTGATTTTCGTTTGGCCTTCTCTTTCTTCACACCCTGGACAGGGTGTGTTAAAATTGAGGCGCAATGCACTGGGGCGTGGTGCAACGGCAGCACACCGGACTTTGGATCCGTTGATCCTGGTTCGAATCCAGGCGCCCCAGCCTGAAGATTCTCGTTGGCCGGGCAGACCGCGCACAACCTCGGGTTGTGTGGGGTCTGCTTGTGTTTTATCGCCCATTCCGCATGGTGGGGAGGTGTGGTGATGAGCGACGCCGTGATGGCTGTGGTGTTGGCCGCGGGGAAGGGAACCCGAATGAAGTCCAACCTGCCCAAGGTGTTGCACCCCTTGCTGGGGAAGCCGATGTTGGTCTATGCCGTGGCCGCGGCGCAGGAGGCCACCGGCGTTCCTCCGGTGGTCGTGGTGGGACATCAGGCCGGGCGGGTGCAACAGACCTTTGCCGAAACCGGGGTGCGCTTTGTGGTTCAGGACCCGCCCCTGGGTACCGGACATGCGGTGCAGCAGGCCCAACAGGCGGCCCAGGACGCCCGCTGGGTGTTAGTCACCAATGGAGATATGCCCTTGATCCGTGGGGAGACCCTGCGGCGGCTGGTCGAAGCCCAGCGAGCGCACCCAGGCCCCATCACCCTGCTCACCGTCATCGCCGAAGACCCGCGCGGCTTTGGCCGGGTGGTGCGCGATGAGCAGGGCTTTGTGCGCGCCATCGTGGAGGAGGCCGACGCCACGCCGGAACAAAAGGCCATCCGCGAACTCAATGTGGGCGCCTATTGCTTTGATGCGGCCTGGCTTTGGGAACACCTGCCGCGCCTGCCGCTCTCGCCCAAAGGGGAATACTACCTGACGGACCTGATTGGGCTGGCCGTGGCCGAGGGCCAGTCGGTCCAGGCGCTGACTTTGGAGGACCCCACCGAGGCCATTGGCGTCAACACGCGGGTGCATCTGGCCGAGGCAATGCGGGTGCTCCAGCGTCGCATTCATGAGCACTGGATGCTTGCTGGCGTCACCCTCGTGGACCCGGAGCGCACCTACATCGAGAGCACGGTGACCCTGGGGCAGGATACGGTGGTCTGGCCGGATACTTACTTGCTGGGCGACACCCACATCGGGGAAGGGTGTGAAATCGGCCCCAACACCTACATCCGCGATACCCGGGTGGGGCATCGTTGCAAAATTTTTGCTTCGGTGCTGAAGCAGGCCGTGGTGGAGGACGAGGTGGACATCGGCCCCTACGGCCACCTGCGCAAAGGCGCCCATCTGGCTCGCGGAGTCCACATGGGGAACTTCGGCGAGGTGAAAAACGCCTACCTGGGGCCGGGGACCAAAATGGGCCACTTCTCCTACATTGGCGACGCCACCATCGGCGCCGAGGTGAACATCGGCGCGGGCACCATTACCTGCAACTACGATGGTGTGCGCAAACACCACACCACCATCGAAGATGGGGTGTTCATCGGCAGCGATACCATGCTGGTGGCTCCTGTGCACCTGGGCAAGGGGGCCCGTACCGGCGCGGGGGCCGTGGTCACCAAAGATTTACCTCCTTTTACCCTGGCGGTGGGGATGCCGGCGCGGGTGATCCGTCGCCTGCAGCCTCCAGAGGAAGCCGCCGATGAGGCGGGGTAGCGGACTTTCGTATCGAGAGAGGAGCAATGGAAGCCGACCTTAGTTTTATCGACCCTGTTCTGTGGAGTGGTTTGCTGGCGGGGGCGTTGTTGCTCGATCTCTGGTTTGCCTTCTGGCAGGCGATTTTGGGACGGTTTTCCCTGCGGGAATTGCTGGTGCTGCACAAGGACCATCCCGAAGAAAGCGAGCGGCTGATCGCTTTTTGGCGTCAGCGCGGGGTGCTTATTTGGTGGTCTCAGGCCGGGCTTTTGCTGGCTCACTTTGCCCTCGCCACCCTGATCGGGTTGGGCCTGTGGTCTTATCGTGTGCGCTGGCAGATATGGCCCTGGGTGCTGGCGCTCACGGCCCTGGTGGTGGTTCTCCTGGAGGGGACGGTGGGCGCCTGGGCGGAGCGTCGTCGCGCCCGATGGGGGCTGCGGGTGGTGCGTTGGGCCGAGCGAGGGTTCCGTTGGACGCGGCCCTTCTCCACGGTGTTCGCCTGGCTGTTTCCCATGCGGCCGCGGGAAGGGTTTACCGAGGAAATGCTCGACGCCATGGCGCAGGTCACCGGAACGGGAGACGCTGCCCAGGACGAAGAAGAGCGCCACATGATTTCCTCGGTGGTGCGCTTTGAGACCCTGTTGGTGCGCGAAATCATGGTGCCGCGGATTGACATGGTGACCCTGTCCGTCACCACCACCGTGGAGCAAGCCTTGGAAACCTTCCTGCGTACGGGGTTTTCCCGCATCCCTGTCTATCGGGATACGGTGGATGATATCGTGGGCCTCCTGTACGCCAAGGACCTCTTGCGGGTGTGGCATGAAGGCCGCCAGGTGGCCTCGTTGGAGCCTTTGTTGCGACCGGCCCACTTCGTGCCCGAAGCCAAGCGGGTGGGCGAGTTGCTCACCGAAATGCAGGCCCAGCGCATTCACATGGTCATTGTGGTGGATGAGTACGGCGGGGTGGCCGGTCTGGTGACTTTGGAGGATATCGTCGAAGAGATCGTCGGCGAGATTCAGGACGAGTACGATCAGGCCGAGGTGCAGTTGTATCGCCCGGTGGGCGAAGGCGAATATCTGCTCCAGGGGCGTTTGGACCTGGATGATTTCGCGGGTTTGATGGGGGTGAACCTGGACAAAGTCGATGCCGCCGAGGAGGCGGACACGGTGGGAGGGCTGATCTATGCGCTCATCGGGAAGGTGCCTGAAGGTGGGGAATCCGTGCTTCTGGGTGATGTGGAATTGATCGTGGAGCAGGTCCAGGGCCGGCGGATCGCCCTGGTGCGGGCCCGACGACTTTCGCCCCCAAGCGAGGAGGAGCACCATGCTTAGCCCTGAAGAACGTCAACGACTGGTGGCGGCAGCCCGGGAGGCTCGTGAGTGTGCCTATGCCCCATACTCCCATTATGCCGTAGGGGCCGCTATCTTGACTGCCTCGGGGAAGATTTACACCGGAGCCAATGTGGAGAACGCGGTGTATCCCCTGGGGCTGTGTGCCGAACGGGTAGCGCTGTTCAAGGCGGTTTCGGAAGGAGAACGTGCGTTCCGCGCCGTAGCCGTGGTCACGAGCAGCGGCGGCACCCCGTGTGGTGCATGCCGTCAGGCCCTGCGGGAGTTTGGCGCAGACTGGGATGTGGTGGTGGCCGATGAGCAGGGCGAGGTCCGTCTGGAGACCACCTTGACCGTTTTGTTGCCCGCCTCGTTCAGTAGAGAGGATTTGGCGGACTGATGCGCGTTTTGGTCTTTTCCGATGTGCATGGCAATTTGATGGCTTTGGAAGCCGTGCTCGAGGCGGCTGGCCCGGTGGATGCCTACTGGTGCCTGGGGGATCTGGTGGGATACGGGCCGGATCCTGAAGCCTGTGTGCAACGCGTGCGCACCTTGCCCAACCTGATTTGTCTGTTGGGCAATCACGACGCAGCGGAGGTGGGGCTGCTGGATATGAGGTTCTTCAACGCCGAGGCCCGCCGCAGCCTGCAATGGACCCGCCAGCAACTTTCGCCCGCTTCGCTGCATTTTCTGGCCGGGTTACCTTTGACCCATACGGTGGCCGAACGGGTGACCCTGGTGCATGGCAGTCCGCGCCAACCGTTGGAAGAGTATTTGCTGACCGCGCATGTGGCCCGGGCGGCTTTTGACCGTTTGCAGACGCCCTGGGCTTTTGTGGGGCATACCCATCAGCCGGTGGCCTTTTTCAACCGCTGGGGGTGGGTGCAGGCGCGGGTGCCGAAAGCGGGGGATACGCTTACCCTGGAGGGGCGCCACGTCATCGTGAATCCGGGCTCTGTGGGGCAGCCCCGCGATGGCGACCCACGCGCTGCCTTTGCCATCTGGGATACGGAGGCGGCCACCTGGACCTGGCATCGGGCGGCTTATGATGTGGCCGCCGTGCAGGAGCGCATGGCCGGGTTGGGGTTGCCCGCCTTTCATATTTATCGGCTGGCCCTGGGACGTTGAGCAGGGCGCTGCCGTGCCTGACGGGGGAGGCGCGGGGGGGCGAGATGGCGTCGGCCGGCATTGTGGGGAACTTTTCTCCTCGGATGCGCGTCTATGGGGCATACACCCGGTGAGAAGGAGGAGAAGATGAAGCTCCGATGGTGGAAGATGGTGGTGGTTTGGCTGGGACTGATGGTGCTGGCGGGGTGCGCATCCAAGGCGCGGGCGCCGTTGCCCATGGAACAGCCGTTACCTATGGCGAAGGGGGAAGAGACCATGGGCGTGAGTGTGCCTGAATCGCTGTCGGTCGCCGACGAGATAGCCGCGCAGCCATCGGTCGTTTCAGGAGAGGATGCTGCGCAGGGGCAACAAACAGAGCGCCTGGTGGTGCGCACCGCCTATCTCTCCATCGTGGTGCCTGATCCGGAGGCGACGATGAACGACCTGGCTGGCCTGGCCGAGGAGATGGGCGGTTTTGTGGTTTCCTCGGGCCTTTCGACCCTGCGGCTGGCGAACGGCGATGAGGTGCCCCAGGCCTCGATCACCTTCCGCGTGCCGGCGGAGAAATTCCAGGAGAGTTTGAGCCAGGTGCGCAGCATGGCCTCGCGGGTCAACGAGGAGCGCATCCAGGGCCAGGATGTGACCGAGGAGTATGTGGATTTGCAGGCTCGTCTGCGCAATTTGCGGGCCGCCGAGAAGCAACTGCAAGAGATCATGGATCAGGCCACCCGCACCGAGGATGTGTTGCATGTGTATCGCGAGTTGACCAACATCCGAGGGGAGATCGAGCGCCTGCAGGGACGCATCCGATACCTGGAGCAGGCGGCGGCCATGTCGTCCATCACGGTGGGTTTGGTCCCCGACGAAGCCGCGCAGCCCTTGCGCATCGGCGGCTGGGAGCCCAAAGGGGTGGTCAGGGATGCCCTGCAGGCCCTCATCCGCACCCTGCAGGGGTTGGTCACGGTGGTCATTTGGCTGATCGTCTATCTTTTGCCGGTGTTGGTGGCGCTGGGTGTGGTGTTCGGGCTGCCCGTCTTCGGCCTGATTCGCCTGTGGCGCCGCCGCAAGCGCCGGGTCGCGGTGTCCGAAGATTGAGTTCGCCAATGCCTCGCAAGGCGGGGGCTTGCCCTCAAAGCCCCCGCCTTTTTTCGTGCTTTCCAGGGCGGCAGCAATGTCCCCCAAAAGGGACGCAACAGGGAAAAATTGTGAGTCTTGGGACAAAGTTGTGGTAAAATGTGGCCTGTCAATCTGTGAACTTTGGCACAGAAGGATGTCTGCTTTATTCCCTTCTGCCTCTCGTCGGGTCGGGCAGAAGCATCAAAGGAGCGCCTATGTGGAACGTATGGTCCTATGTTGCCATTTTCTTCATTGTTGCGCTGCTGTTCCCTGTGCTGCCCATCGCGTTGGGCGTGATTTTGGGGCCTAAGCGCGCCACGCCGATTAAGGTGCAACCTTACGAGTGCGGTATGGAGACCGTGGGGGATAGTTGGGTGCAGTTCAAGGCTCAGTATTACATTTTTGCGCTGGTGTTCCTCATTTTCGATGTGGAATTGGTCTTCCTTTACCCTTGGGCTGTCGCCTACGATCTCCTGCCCCTGTATGCGGTGTTTGAAGGGGTGCTGTTCATCCTCATGCTGGCGCTGGCGTTGGTGTACGCCTGGCGCAAAGGCGCGTTGGAATGGATTTAAAGGCTGAAGGTTTCCCTTCGGCCTTTTTGTGTTGTATCTCAGCAGAGACTCAACGCTGGAAGGAGCGTGCCATGAGTTTTTGGAACGACCCCGTGTCTGCCGTTGGTGACTGGCTGCGGGCGCTGCTTTCCGGCTGGGGATTGCCGCCGGAGGCGGTCACGGCCATTGTGTACTTCCTGGCTGCGTTGGTTCTGGCAGGGGTATTGTTTGGGTTTGTGGTCTTCCTCATCTGGTACGAGCGGAAACTGGTGGCCCGCATGCAGGACCGGTTGGGGCCCAACCGGGTGGGGCCTTATGGGTTGCTGCAGCCCATCGCCGATGTGCTCAAGTTGATCCTCAAAGAGGTGATCACCCCCGCGGAGGCGGATAAGCCGTTGTACAATCTGGCGCCCATCCTTTCGGTGGCGGGGGCGTTGTTGGTGTGGGCGGCGGTGCCTTTGGCACCCACCCTGGGGGTGGATATGAATGTGGGCGTGCTGTTCATCGTGGCCGCTGGCACGCTAAGCACCCTGGCGGTGATTCTGGCGGGATGGGCCTCCAACAACAAGTACGCCCTGTTGGGCGCTTTCCGCACCGTGGCCCAGGTGGTGTCCTACGAGGTGCCCATGGTGCTCACGCTGATGGTGCCGGTCATCCTGGCGCGCACCATGAGCGTGCAGGGCATCGTGCAGAGCCAGACGGTCTGGTACCTGGTTTATACGCCGGTGGCTTTGTTGGTGTTCTTCGTGGCCTCCATCGCCGAGATTGGGCGCACGCCTTTCGACCTGCTGGAAGCCGAATCGGAAATCGTGGCCGGGTTCCACATCGAGTACTCCGGCATGAAGTTCGCCATGTTTTTTGCGGGCGAGTTCCTCCATGCGTTCACAGTGGGGGCCTTGACTGCTTTGTTGTTCCTGGGCGGCTGGCGCGGCCCGGGGGTGGAGATTTACCCCATTTTGGGCGTGGTGTATTTCTGGATCAAGGCCTTTTTGGCGTATACCGTGGTGGCCTGGATTCGGTTCACCTTCCCGCGCCTGCGTATTGATCAGATGATGGACTTCTGCTGGAAGTTCCTCACCCCGCTGGCGCTGGTGCTGGTTATGGGCACGGCGGTGCTGGACAAGTTGGTTGTCGGCTGGGGCCCCTGGGGCCGTGCGCTGGCCCATCTGGCGATGAATATCGTCATCGGCTGGGCGGCGCTGGCCTGGAGCGAGGCGCAAACCCGGCGCAAGCCGCGCCCGGTGGTGAGCGAGCCGCGCCCGGTGGCTCGTCCGCCGCAACCCGCCGAGTCGGCCGAGGTGCCGGCAGAGGCCGCCTGACCCAGTTCGTTGTGAGGAGTGAGCGATGACGCTGGTGCAGATTGTCTTCCTGATCACCGCGGCGGTGATGGTGGTCGCGGCGTTGCGGATGGTCACGACGCCTAACCTGGTGCATGCCGCGTTATGGTTGGTGCTGGCTTTGTTCGGCGGCGCCGTGATGTATGTGCTGCTGGAGGCGCCTTTTCTGGCGGTCGCTCAGGTGGTGATTTACATCGGGGCCATCGCCATCTTGATGATTTTTGCCATCATGCTCACCCGGCGGGAGCTGCGCGACCGCGGGCCGCAGACCGGCAGGCAGTGGCCCCTGGCCGCGCTGGTGGCGCTGGCGGTTCTGGCCGGGGTGATGGCTCTGGTGCGGGCCTGGCCAAGGTACACCATCGCTTCGGCCGACGCGGTGCCCGCCAACAGCATCCAATTGCTGGGGCAAAGTTTGGTGGCTCCGCAGGGCTTTGTGATCCCCTTCGAGGTGGCCTCGGTGCTGTTGCTGGCCGCTTTGATCGGGGCGATTTACATCGCCTGGGGACGCCGGGCAGGGAAATAGGAGGCGTGCTATGATCCCTCTCTCCTGGTACCTTACTTTGGCGGCGGTGCTGTTCAGCATCGGGTTGTATGGCGTGCTGGCCCGCCGTAATGCGGTGGCCATCTTGATGGGGGTGGAACTCATGCTCAACGCCGTGAATATCAATTTGCTGGCGTTCTGGCGCTACCGCGCTCCGGAGACGGTGAGCGGACAGGTGTTTGCCATTATCGTCTTTGCCGTGGCCGCGGCTGAGGTGGCCGTGGGGCTGGCGTTGTTCATTGCCGTCTATCGCCGCCGCCGCTCGATTCTGGCCGACGATATCAACTTGTTGAAGTGGTAGCCCGATCCCCAACTCTGGTGAGGGTGCTATGCCGATGGAAACTTTGCTCTGGTTGATTCCCGCTTTCCCTTTGGTGGCCTTTTTCCTGATTGTGTTGTTCATTAACCCGAAGAAGGGGTTGAGCCACTCCCTGGCCCTGGGGGCGGTGTTTCTCTCCTGGCTGGGGAGTATGTTCGTGTTCATCCGGGCGTTACAGGCCGGGGCTGAGGCTCTGGTGGAGGAGCCTTTCCATTCGGTGGTCAACTGGCTGCCTGAGGGGGAGGGCTTTTTCCGCGTTGGGCTCTCGGTGGACCCCCTCACGGCGGTGGTCCTGTTCTTTGTGGCCTGGACGATTTTGATGATCTTCCTCTATTCCATTGGGTACCACAACTATGGCGCTCCGGAGGGGGATCACGATCGCAAGGGCCTGCCGCCTCACGGCGCCACCGTGGAGGAGCATGGACACAGGCATAAGGTGCCCTCGGTGGAGCCCATGTACTCCCGCTTCTTCGCTTTTGTGAGCCTCTTTGCCTTTGGGATGTACCTGCTCGTGCTGTCGGACAACCTGCTCACGCTGTTCGTGGGCTGGGAGATCATGGGCCTGTGCTCTTATCTCTTGATTGGCTTTTGGTTCGCCAAGCCCTCGGCCCGTGCGGCAGCCATTAAGGCTTTTATGACTACGCGCGTGGGCGATGTGTTCATGCTGCTGGGCGTGGTGTACATCTACAAGGTGGTGGGCTCCCTGCGCTTTGCTGATATTTTTGCCCCTGAGAACTTGCACAAGTTAGCGGCTCTGCCGGCGCCGGTGCTGGGCCTTTCGGCGGCCGGGCTGGCCGGGCTGCTGCTTTTCACCGGCACGGTGGGCAAGTCGGCTCAGTGGCCCCTGCATGTGTGGCTGCCCGACGCGATGGAAGGTCCCACGCCCGTCTCGGCCATGATCCATGCGGCGACCATGGTCTCGGCCGGCGTATACATGGTCATCCGTGTCTTCCCCCTGCTGAAGATCGGCTCGGAAGGTGGGGCGTTCCTCTCGCCGCTGGCGGTGATGGCGTTCATCGGCGCCTTTACCGCGCTCTTCGCGGCGAGCATTGCCGTGGCCCAGAACGACATCAAGCGGGTGCTGGCCTACTCCACCATCTCCCAGTTGGGCTACATGGTGGCGGCCCTGGGTGCGGGCGCTTTCGTGGCTGCAACCTTCCATCTGATCACCCACGCTTTTTTCAAGGCGTTACTCTTCCTGGGAAGCGGTTCGGTGATTCACGGCATGGAGCACGGCGTGCTGCACACCGACCAGCATGTGGATCCCCAGGATATGTTCAACATGGGCGGTTTGGCTAAAAAGATGCCTATCACCTTCTGGACCTTCCTCATCGGTGGGTTCGCCCTTTCCGGCTTCCCGGTGCTCACCGCGGGCTTCTGGTCCAAGGATGAGATTTTCGCCAGCGCTTTCGCCAACGGCCATAGGGTGGTCTTCTGGACCCTGGCGGCGGCGGCGCTGCTCACCGCCTTCTACACCATGCGGCAGATCACCCTGACCTTCCTGGGGAAGCCGCGCACCAAAGCGGCCGAGCACGCCCAGGAGACGCCCTGGACGATGACCGTGCCGCTGATGGTGCTCAGCGTCTTCGCCGTGGGGTATGGCTGGCTGGGTATTCCGGAGCATTTCCCCATCCTGGGCGGCCTGCTGCCCAACTGGTTCCATCACTGGGTGAACGCCACCTACGAGGGCCTGTTCAGCCAACTTCATCTGGCCGAGCACGCCGCCGAGACGGGCAGTGCGTTGCCGTTGCTGACTTCGTTGGTGGTCTCTTTGGGTGGTTTGTTCCTGGGCTGGCTGGTGTACCGGGATGTCACCGAGCCCGATCCTGCCCAGGATCCCCTGAAGAAGGTGCTGGGGCCGATTCACACGGTGTTGGCCAACAAGTACTACTTCGACGAGTTGTACGACTTCCTCTTTGTGCGGCCTTCGGTCTGGATCGCAGAGGTGTTGACCTTCCGCTGGATCGACCGGGGCGTCATCGACGGCATCCTGCACACCATGTTCCGTATGGCCTACGCCGTGGGCAAGTGGCTGAGCAAGTACATTGACCTGCGCGTGATCAGCGATGGCGGTGACCTGATGGCGGCCAGCGTGCGCGGTTTTGGCCGTGGGTTGCGCGTGGTGCAAACCGGCCAGATTCAGCAGTACATGCTCATCGCGCTGGTCAATCTGGTGGCCTTTGGTGCCGTGTTGTACTATTTCCTGGTCATGTTGCGCTAAGCCCGGCGCATAAGGAGTGAGCCATGGCGTTTCTCACCTCTCATTTGCTCACCTGGATTCTGTTCTTGCCCATCGCCGTTGCCGTGGTGTTGCTGTTCATCCCGCGGGAACAGAGGAATGCCCTTCGATGGGTGGCCTTTTTGGGGAGTTTGCTCCCCCTGGCCTTGAGCGTGTACCTGTGGTTCCAGTTCGATGCTGGACAGACGGGATTCCAGTTCCAGGAACGGGTGTTGTGGTTTGCCCCCTCTAAGGTGCAGTACTTCGTGGGGGTGGATGGGCTTTCCCTGACGCTGGTCCTGCTTTCCACTCTGTTGACTTCAGCCTCCATTCTGGCTTCCTGGAACATCCAGGATGAGTTGAAAGCCTACCTGGTGCTCTTTCTGCTCCAGGAAATGGGGATGTTGGGTGTGTTCCTCTCCCTGGACCTGGTGCTGTTCTTCGTGTTCTGGGAAATCGGTGTTATCCCCATGTTCTTCCTCATCCACCGCTGGGGCAGCCCCAAGGGAGAGCGCGAGATTTGGGGCGGCATCAAGTTGAAGGCCCGCTCCTATGCCGCGTTCAAGTTCCTGGTCTATAGCATCGTGGGTTCGGTGGGGTTGCTCTTTGCGGCCGTGGCCCTGACGCGCATGGTGGGCACTTCGGCGTTGCCCACTTTGCTGGCCGAGTGGCCTCAGGCCAGCGGGTCCTTCTTTGGCCTGCCGGTGAATGTGGTCAAGGCGTTGACCTTCTGGGGGATGGTCCTGGCCTTTGCGGTCAAGGTGCCCATGTGGCCCTTTCACACCTGGTTGCCCGACGCCCACACCGAGGCGCCCACCGCCGGCTCGATGATCCTGGCGGGGGTGCTGCTGAAGTTGGGCGGCTATGGGTTCCTGCGCCTGGTGT
Organism: Anaerolineae bacterium; assembly: GCA_011176535.1. Taxonomy (NCBI): domain Bacteria; kingdom Bacillati; phylum Chloroflexota; class Anaerolineae; species Anaerolineae bacterium. The sequence goes on from DUEP01000082.1 coordinate 18,756, forward strand.
TGCCGTTGTTCCCCGAGATGTCCAAGCACTACGCCGGACTGTTCGCCCTGCTGGCCATGCTGTCCATCGTGTTGGGCGCCTTTGCGGCCTACGGCCAGACGGACTTCAAGCGCCTGGTGGCTTACTCCTCGGTGAATCACATGGGCTTTATGGTGTTGGGCATGGCCGTGGCGGCGGCGGCCATCGGCACGAAGGACGCCGTCATCGCCTACAACGGCGCGGTGTTGCAGATGTTCAATCACGGCCTCTCTGCGGCCGGGATGTTCTTCCTGGTGGGCGTGCTTTACGAGCGCGCGCACACCCGCGATCTGGAGAAGTTCGGTGGGTTGTTCCCCCTGATGCCGGTGTACGGCGGCATCCTCATCTTCACTTCCATGGCTTCTTTGGGGTTACCCGGCTTGAACGGCTTTGTCTCCGAGTTCCTGGTGGTGCGCGGCGCCTGGCCGGTGTTCACCCTGTTCACCGCGCTGAGTATGTTGGGGCTGCTGTTCACCGGTGCCTACATTTTGAAGGCGATCAAGATGGTGCTGCATGGGCCGTTGAATGAGCACTGGGAGGGGCACTTGACCGACATCTCCGCACGGGAGGTGGTGGTCATCGCGCCGCTCATGGTGCTTATGTTGTGGATTGGCGTGTGGCCCATGTGGATTTTGGATGTGATCAACAAGGTGGCATTGCACCTGGTCGGGTAGCCTTGTTGAACTCCCGTCTCTCTGTGTGAGGGCAAGAGCCTGCGACCATGGTGTTGCACTTCTTGGGAGGTGCCTCGGTGTTCGGAAACGTTACCCCTGCAATGATCCGGGCGATTACGCCGGAATTGCTCCTGTTGGCCGTGGCTTTGCTGGTGATGCTCCTGGACATGGTCTGGAAGGATGACCAGCGCCGCTCCCTGGGATGGGTTACGGCGGCTGGTCTGGCCGTGACCATGGTGGTAAGTTTGTGGGTGGCCTTGCCACCCAAAGGTGGGGCCACGCTGTGGGGCGGCATGATTCGCCACGACGCCCTGGCCTTCGTGTTCCAGATCGCCTTTCTCTTCGCTGCGGCCGTCACGGCCTTGTTCGCCATGGATGTGGCAAGCATCGGGCGGCGGGGTGAGTTCTACCTGCTCTTGCTGGCCAGCACCTTGGGCATGACCCTGATGGCGGCGGCCAACGATCTCGTCATGCTTTACCTGGCCATTGAGACCACCTCCATCCCGTTGTATGTGCTGGCCGGTTTCATGAAGGACGACGAGGCCTCCACCGAAGCGGGCTTCAAATACCTGCTGTTCGGCGCCATGACCTCGGCGGTGATGCTTTATGCCTTTAGCCTGTTGTACGGATTTGCCGGAACGACCAGCCTGTCGGCGTTGCCTGGCGCGCTGCAGGCTTCCGGTGTGCCGCTGTGGGTGATTTTGGGTGTGTTGCTGCTCGCCCTGGCGGGGTTTGCCTTCAAGATTTCGGCGGTTCCGTTCCATTTCTGGGCGCCGGATGTGTACACCGGCGCGCCGTCCCCGGTGGCCGGGTTCCTCTCCACGGCTTCCAAGGCGGCCGGCTTTGCCGTGGTGCTCCGCGTGTTGCTGGTGGTCTTCACCGGCGCGGAGATGCCTTACTGGGGCGCTTTGCTGGCGGCTCTCTCGGCGGCCACGATGACCCTGGGCAACACGGTGGCCTTGACCCAGAAGAACATCAAGCGCCTGCTGGCCTATTCCAGCATTGCCCACGCGGGCTACATCCTGATGGGCTTGGTCGCCCTGACCAGCCTGGGGGTAACCAGCGTGGTCTACTACCTGCTGGCCTATCTGGCGACCAACCTGGTCGCCTTTGGGGTGGTCTCCATCGTGGGCAAGGCGCTGGGCAGCGATGACCTGGACGCCTACGATGGGTTGCATCAGCGTTCGCCCGGTTTGGCGGCGGCGTTGCTGTGGGCCCTGCTCTCCCTGGCCGGCATCCCCCCCTTGGGCGGCTTCGTGGCCAAAGCGTGGGTGTTTGGCGCGGCGGTGAACGCGGGGTTGGTCTGGCTGGCCGTGCTGGCGGCCTTCAACGCCCTGGTGGCCGCGTTCTACTATGTGTGGGTGCTCAAGCGGATGTACTTCCCCGCGCAGCCGGTGGCCGATCCGCAGCCGATCCCGGTGACGTTGCCCCAATCCCTGGCGCTTTGGGTGCTGGCCGTGGTCATCCTGGCTTTGGGTGTGGCCTTTGCTCCCTGGTACCATTGGGCGCAGGCGGCTGCGGCGGCGCTGTTTTAGTGGGTGAGTCGGGTTGCGCCCTCGCCCTTGGGGCCAAGCAGCCTTTGAGATGGATTTTTGGCTCAGGTTTGACTTGAGCCGAGGCCGTATGTTACAATTCGCAGCACCATGAACGAGCAGAAGAAACCTACCGCGAGCCCCTGGCAATCCGTGTTCAATATGACCGTCGCCGCTGTCGCCGGTCAGGTGGGCTGTTTGACGGTGGTGGTCCTGACGCTGATGTTGCTGGGAGGCTTGTGGTTGGACGGCCACTTTGGGACCCGCCCGTTGTTTACCATCTTGATGTTGGTGTTCAGCGTCCCGGTGACGCTGGTGTTGATGTTCACCGTGGTGCGCCGGGCGACGCAGCGCATTTCGGCGATGACGGGCGACCACACCTGGCCCTCGGAAACTTTATCTCAGGAGGAAGAGCGTGGCGAAGCCTAAATGGCTCCGAGGCAAGTACCGCTGGTGGATTTTGCTCACCATCATCGTGGGATTGGTGGCCACCCATTATGTGCCGCCCATTCAGCCGCATGTGCAACTGCCGGCCGAAAAGTTGTCCCATGAGCCGCTGTTCACCATCCCCGGCGGGGGCCCCATCTACCTGACCAATACCCTGGTGGCCTTGCTCCTGGTGGATCTGGTGTTGTTGGCGGTGGTCTTTGCGGTGCAACGGGCTGTGAAGAGCGGCGAGATGGTCCCGCGGGGGTTGAGCGGGGTGATCGAAGCCGCCCTGGAGTACCTGCACAACCTGACCGAAAGCAGTACGGCCAAGTGGACGGGGTTCATTTTTCCCTTCTTCGCCACCATTTTCTTGATGGTGTTGGTGGCCAATTGGATGGAGCTTCTCCCCGGGGTGGATAGCATTGGTTTTCTGGAACCCGCGGCCGAACACGGTTACCCCGTCAAGGAGATTTTGCCCGGCGTGGCCTTTTTGGTGAAAGGGGCAGTGGAGCACGGAGAAGGGTTCAAGTTGGTCCCCTGGGTGCGGGTAGTGCCCACGGATTTGAACTTTACCGTGGGATTGGCCCTGGTCTCGGTGTTCATGACCCAGGTGTTGGGCTTCAAGGCCCTGGGGTTGTCCTACCTGAGCAAGTTCTTCCGCTTCAGCGCCCTGGCGGAGCCCTTTAAGGTCTTCTCGGACCCCAACGAGCCCCGGAAGGTGCGCCGCTTCTTTAGCGCGTTCTTCATGGGCGCCATTGATTTTGTGGTCGGGCTGATCGAACTCATCTCCGAGTTCTCGAAGATTCTCTCGTTCTCTTTCCGGTTGTTCGGCAACATCTTCGCCGGTTCGGTGATGTTGTTTGTCATGGGTACCCTGTTGCCCGTGGTGCAGTCCTTCTTTTTGCTGTTTGAGTTGTTCGTGGGCATCATCCAGGCCTTCATCTTCGGCATTCTGACCATGCTCTTCATGTCCCTGGCCACCCAGGGCCATGGCGGGCACGAAGAACATGCCCACGCCTGAGGATGTGCCAAGAGCCTGCGGGCTTTGGATGACTTTTGCTAATCACCACTTTTCTTGAGGAGGTTAATCAGCATGGAAGGAAACATCGTTCAAGCCGCTAAGTTGATCGGTGCGGGTCTGGCCATGATTGGCGCCATCGGTGCCGGGTTGGGCATCGGTGTGTTGGCGAGCGGGGCGGTGCAAGGGATTGCCCGTAACCCCGATGCTGCTGGCCCGGTGCAGACCAACATGATCCTGGGGATCGCCTTCGCGGAAGCCGTGGCCATTTACTGTCTGGTGGTGGCGCTGTTGATCCTGTTCGTGTTCTAAGGATTTCCCACCCTTCTGAAGGAGGGCGCTCTTGGACAAGTTAGGCATTAGCCTGGGCTATCTGATAGTCCAAATTTTCAACTTTATTGTGATGTTCCTCGTGCTCAAGCGGTTTGTGTACAAACCGATCTTGGGCATGTTGGAGAAACGCCGCCAGGCCATTGCCCAAGGGCTGGAGGATGCCCGCATTGCGGCTGAAGCCCGGGCCAACGCCGAAAAGGAAGCGGAGAAGATCATCGCCGAGGCACAGGCCAAGGCGGCTCAGATTGTGCGGGAAGCCTCTGAACGGGCTGAATCCGTGGCGCGGGAGATTAAAGCCGCGGCCGAGGCCGAGGCGGCCAAGGCCCGTGAGCAGGCCCTGGCTGAGGTGGAGGCCGAGCGCAACCGCATGCTGGGTGTGTTGCGCAGTCAGGTGGCGGCCCTGGCTATCGCGGCGGCGCAGAAGTTGGTCGGCGAGGCCCTAAATGAGCAGCGGCAACATGCCTTGATTCAGGAGTTCTTCTCCGGCATCAAGGGCGGCAAGGTCACCGTGTTGGACGAAGTGGGCGAATTGCAGGGAACCGAGGCCGAGGTGGTCAGCGCCTTGCCGCTCACCGAGGAAGAGCAGGAGACCCTGCGCAAGGACCTTTTGAGCAAGACCGGTGCCCAGGCCGTCACCTTCCGGGTGGACCCCTCCATCGTGGGGGGGCTGATCATCCGTGTGGGCGACAAGGTCATCGACGGCTCGGTGGCTGGTCAATTGCAACTCCTGCGCGAAAAGTTGGGCTGATTGGTCCGTTATCAGGTGTCCGCATGAAACGCCCGGGGCCCTGTTGCCCAGGGCGTTTTGTTTCCCTGCCCAAGGCCTTGCGTGTCCCTCAGCGCCCCGTGGGAGCACAAGGCCTGGTTGTCCCTTTCGACGGAGGGTTCCATGCAGCCCCGGCCCCCTGTGTTTCTCACCGAATTGCTGCGCCATCTCCCGTATCCCGTGGAGCCACCGGAGAGCGACCCGCCCGTCACGGGTGTGGTGGCCGACTCGCGTCAGGTGCGCAGCGGGGATTTGTTCGTGGCGATCCAGGGCGTGCAGGTGGATGGGCACCGTTTCATCGAGGCGGCCATCGCCCGCGGGGCCTCGGCCGTGGTGGGTACGGAGCCGCGCGAGGGCCTGTCGGTGCCTTACATCCGCGTGCGCGACGGCCGGGAGGCGCTGGCTTATCTGGTGGCGGCGTTTTACGGCCACCCCTCGCGCCAGATGACCCTCATCGGTGTCACCGGCACCGACGGCAAGACGACCACCACCAACCTCATCTTTCACATCCTTAAGGCGGCGGGCCTGGCCGCCGGAATGATTTCCACGGTGAACGCGGTCATCGGCGAGCGGGTGTTGGATACCGGTCTGCACACCACCACCCCCCCTGCCCCTGAGGTGCAGCGCTACCTGGCCGAGATGGTCGAGGCCGGAACCACCCATGTGGTGCTGGAGGCCACTTCCCATGGGCTGGCGCAACATCGCGTGACCGGCTGTGACTTTGACATCGGCGTGGTGACCAACATCACCCACGAGCATCTGGACTTTCACGGCTCCTATGAGGCCTACCGGCGGGCCAAGGCGCGGTTATTCGATCTGGTGGCTCAGGCGGCGGTCAAGCCTCACGACGAGATTCGCTTAGCGGTGCTCAACCGCGACGACGCCTCCTATGCCTACCTGCGGGAATGGGTGCGCGTGCGGCAGGTCACCTATGGCTTGCACCCTCAGGCCGAGGTGCGCGCCGAAGAAGTGCGCTTTACCCCGCAAGGGCTGTTTTTCACCGCCGTGGGGCCGGGGTTCCGTGTGCCCATTGCCTCTTCGCTGGTGGGCGATTACAATGTGAGCAACATCCTGGCCGCGCTGACGGCCACCGTGGTGGGGCTGGGCATCGACCCCGAGGCCGCGCGCGCCGGGGTGGCGGCGGTGCGCAGCATCCCCGGTCGCATGGAGCGCATCGATTTGGGGCAGGCGTTCACCGCCATCGTGGATTTCGCCCACACCCCCAACGCCTTGCGGCGCGCCCTGGAAACCGCGCGGCGACTGACCCGTGGGCGGGTGATCGCCGTCTTTGGCAGCGCCGGACTGCGCGACCGGGCCAAGCGGCGCATGATGGCCGAGGTTTCGGCCCAGCTGGCCGACATCACCATCCTCACCGCCGAGGACCCGCGCACCGAATCCTTAGACGCCATCCTGGCCGAGATGGCCGCCGGGGCGGAGGCCCACGGCGCCGTGGAAGGGGAGACCTACTATCGCGTGCCCGACCGCGGCGAGGCGCTGCGCCTGGCGGTGCGTCTGGCCCGGCCCGGCGATGTGGTCATCGCCTGCGGCAAGGGCCACGAACAGAGCATGTGTTTCGGCGAAATCGAATACCCCTGGGATGACCGGACGGCCTTGCGGGCGGCGCTGGCCGAGTTGTTGGGCGTAGAGGGCCTGCCCATGCCCTACTTGCCCACCCAGGGCCCTCCGCCGGAGGAGGAGAGCGACGATGCGGCGTGAGATCCTCACCTGGGAAGAAGTGGATCGCCTGATCGATCACCTGTTGCCTCAGTTCGAGACCGAGTTCGACGCCATGGTCATCATCACTCGGGGCGGTCTCATCCCTGGCGGGATGCTGGCCGAGGCGCTGAACCTCAACTATATCCTCACCGCAGCCGTGGACTTCCCTTCTCAGGTGGCCATGGAGCGGGCCAAACTGGTCGCCTGGCCTAAATTCCTGCAGTTCCCCGAGGAGGGGCTGCTGACCGGACGGCGCACCTTGATCGTGGATGATGTCTGGGGGTCGGGGCGCACGATGACCGCGGTGCGGGCGCGTGTGTTGGCGGCGGGGGCCACACCGTACACCTGCGTGCTGCATTTCAACCCCCATCGCAGCCTATTTGGGAGTTTGCGACCCGATTACTACGCGGCCATCACCGATGCCTACATCGTCTATCCCTGGGAAATCGACCGCGGGATCGACAAGGTACCCTTGACCTCCCCCCTGGGCGAGGGGTAGCACCAGGGGCCAGAAGATGGCCCCTGGTGTTTTTTCGGTTACAGTTGCTCGAAGCGTTCCACGGGGATGACGAACACCGTGCCCCGTTTGATGGCCGGCTCGGCCGGAGCCGCGCAGTGTCCCCGGATGAGTTGGAGGGCTTCCTCGACCTGGTGCTCTTCCACCCCGATGAGGATGGTGGCTGACCCCTTGCGCAAGAACCCTCCGCTGGACGCGATTTTGGTCACCCGGTAGCCGGCTTCCAGCAGGGCTTCGCTCACCTGAGCGGTGTCGTCTTCCTGGATGATGGCAATAATCAGTTTCATGGCAACACCTCTTGAGGGGGACAGGTTGGGTTAGATTTCTTCGTAGTGCTCCACAGGGAACAGGAACACCGTCGCGCCGCCTATGGTGACGGCTTTGGGGCGCGGGAGGGGCAGGGGCAGCCCCCTGGCCGCCCCTTCGGCCACGAATTCCACCCGACGGCGACAACTGGCCTGAAGGGCCTGAATCACATCCTCTACCTGCCCTTCGGGGATGCCCAGCATCAGGGTCAGGTTGCGCCGCTGCAGGAATCCACCGGTGCTGGGGAGCACCGTCACCGGGACGCCCAGTTTAGCCATGGCTTCGGCCGCGTTCTCGAAGTCCTGCTCCTGAATGATGGCCAGGGCCAAGTGGCGGATGGGGGGCTCTTCCGCCGAGCGCCGCAGCAGGGACCCCGGCCAGGGCGGGAGTTCCAAAGCCAGGGCTTCGTCCACCTCGGCGGCCAGGCGGGAGAAGGTCTCCTCGGTGATAACCCCGTTTTGTAGCAGTTGCATCAGCGCACTGCGCTGGGCGCGCAGGGCTTCCAGCCGTGCGTTGCGCAGATCCTTCAGCGCCAGTTCGGGGTGGCGGCGCAGCAGTTCGTGCACCAGGGATTGCAGGCTGCGGCTGCGCTGTTCCAACAGGGGGCGCAGAATGCGCCAGGAATGTTCGGAGATCAGGCCGTCCTGGTACAGGTTTTTCAGGTGCTGATAAGCGGTGCGGGTGCTCACGGCGCGGGCGTGGCGCTCCTCGTAAAGCACCTGTTGTTCGTCCCGCTCGATGATGTTCAGTTTGCGAATGAGCATGCCGATGGTGCTGCCCTGCACCAGCAGCGTGAAGAGCACCACGCCGAAGGCCATCACCTGCACGAGAACGCCGTCGGGGCCCAACAGGGAGGGAAGCGCCACCGCCAGGGCCAGCGAGATGGCGCCCCGCAGGCCACCCCAGTACAGGATGTGCAGCCAGCGGAAGGGGATGCGGTCGCCCACCCAGGCCAGGCCGTACACATCCAGCGCCCGCGAGACCAGCACTGCCAGGATGGCCCAGCCGATCAGCACCAGATTCTCCCAAATGAGGGGCAGGTTGACCTGCAGTCCGATGAGCAGGAAGACGAAGGTGTTGGCGAAGAAGGACCCTGTTTCCCAGAAGTTGGTCACCACGATACGGGTGGTGGGGGACATGCCTTTGGGGCCGATGTTGCCGTTGAGCAAGCCGGCGGCCACTACGGCCAGCACCCCGCTGACATGCAACTGTTCTGCCACCAGGTAAGCGCCGTAGGCCAGCACCACGGTCAGGGCCGTTTCCAGCAGGTAGTCGTCAACGCGGGCGATGATGCCCGATATGAGGGCCCCCAGCAGGCCGCCCACCAGCAGGCCGCCGCCGGCCACCCGTAGGAAGTCCACCACGCTTTGAAACAGGTTGAACTGACCGGTGAGGATGACCGCCAGCACCAGGTTGAACACCACGATGGCCGTCCCGTCGTTGAGCAGGCTTTCCCCTTCCAGCAGCACCTGCATCCGCTTGGGCACACCCAGGCGGCGGAACAACGTCACGACGGCCACCGGGTCGGTGGCGGCCACCAGGGCGCCGAAAAGCATGGCGATGGGCAGGGGCAGCCCGGCGAAATAGTGCATGATGCTGCCCACCACCAGGGTGGTGAGCACCACTCCGGGGACAGCCAGGGTGAGGATGGGGGCCAGATCCTTGCGTAAGGCGTCGGCCCGCAGGTGGAAAGCGGCCTCGAAGATCAGAGGGGGAATCAGCAGACCCAGGACGAGGTCCGCCGTGAGGGGGATGTCCAGCCGGGCGAAGATGGCCAGGCCCAATCCCACCAGCACCAACCCCAGGGTGTAGGGCACCCGGAGGCGTCGGGCGGCCAGCCCGACCAACACGGCCACCAAAAGCAGGCCGATGGTCACTTCCAGGACGAGGAGCAAATTGAGTTCATCCATCGTGTCTCCTTTAGATGCGGTTTTTGTCTGCCCTGCGCATCGTTCTCGGAAACCTCAGGGCTGATGGGCGCCGCGCAGCAGCACGCGGGCAGGGGGCGGGGGCAGCGGGGCTGTGGCGCCGTGGGGAAAGCGCACCGTGCCGCCCTGGGGAGCGACGGTCAGCCGCACGCCGCGCCAGAAAAGGGTCACCGGGTGGGCGAAGGCGCTTTCGGCCTGGAGTTCAATGGCCTTGGGCGTCAGGGAGACCACCCCGGCCAGACGCAGCGCCGGGCTCAGGGGCGGCAGGCCCAGGAGCACATTGCGCTGGCCCATGCCCTTCCCGGTGCGGGCGTGGTAGGCCTCGCGGAGGTAGCCTTCACGCTGCAGCGTCTCGCCGGCCCCTTGCCAAAGGCGGGTGAGCAAATCGGCGGCCAGGGGACGGGCACCGGCCTGCTCCAACCCTTCCAGGGCGAACAGGTTCCACAGCATGTGCACCGCCTCCCAGGCCGGGGCCTTGGGCCGCCTGGTGGGCACCAGGGGCAGCCCATAGGGGCGAGCGTAGCCCTGGGGGCTTTGCAGCCGGCGGAGCACCTGCTGCTCCTGGGCGGGGGTGAGCATCCCGGCCCAAAAAGGCAGGAGCAGGGTAAGGTCGGTGCGCGTCAGGTCGGGCGTGCGCACCTCCACACGCGCCGAGGCGGGGAGGCCCTCCACGGTGAGGCTTTCCAGGCAGGCGTAGGTTTGCGTGGCGTTGAACACCATGCGCCCTTCGTACCAGGTCGGCGGCGCCGTCAGGTCTTCCCGGAGGGGCCGCCCCTGGCCGTCGCGACCCCGGAGGTGCACCTGAGGCCGCAGAGGGGCGTCGGCGTACACGATGATCACCGGGCGTATCGGAGGCGAGGCTTCTCCGCAGGGGCGCAGCGGGACGGCGCCCGAACCGCGGAGCTGGCCCAGGCGTTGCCCCGGCAGGCTCAGGTGGGTGTCGCGGTCCCAGCGCAGCGGGTGGGCGCGGCGGGGGTCCCAGGCCTGCTGCACCGCCTCCCGCAGGCGCCGGGCCCAGGCGCGGAGGGGTTTTTGCGCCTGGGGGCGTTGGGCCGGTGGGGCCAGGTTTTCCAGCACCTGGCAGGCGCGGTAGAGCAGCGCCCAAAGCGCCGGGTCCTCGACCGTGGCGAGGTCGGCGCCGGTGGACCAGGGGTGCCAGGGGCTGAACTCGGGCAGGCTCTCCAGCCCCACCTGAGCCGGATGGTGCCATTCGGGCAGTCCGTCACTGTCGGTGTCCTGCTCCGGCGCAAACCACACCTGCAGGAAGCGCCACAACGGCTCGAACATCTGAGCGGCGAAGGCGGGGTCGGGCTGTGCAGCGTAAATCCGACCGGCCAGGTCCACCAACAGAGGCGAGGCCAGCGCGTGGGCCTGTTGGCCTGCCGGGCCTGGGCCCGCGTCGATCCAGCCGTCCGGTCGTTGGTGGGCCAGAAAACCCTGCAGCAGTTCGGCAGCCAAATTGGGGGCGTGGGGCAGCAGAAAGGCACTGCTCAGATACCACACCTCGGGCACGGTGAGACCGCTCCAGGCTGGGGGGTGGTCGCTGCCGTGGCCGTTGGGTGAGTAGCCCTGGTCCGGTTCCCGGGCGCGCAGGGCGAAGCGGTGCTGACCCTCGCCGAAAGGCCCGTGGAGCAGGCGCAGGGCGCTTTGGCGGGCAAAAGTCAGCGCCCAGGCCTGAGTTTCGTCGGCGGGCTGTATCCTGGGCCAGGCTTGGTCGGCCAGGCGCAGGCGGGTGATTTGGGCTTCCCAGGGCCGGGCCGCCAGTCGGCGGGCGGTTTCCAGCCCGGCTTCGGCCTCGTAACCGACCAGATGGACCAGGGTGAGGCGACGCTCCTGGCCGGGGACCAGATCCAGGGGCAAAACCAGCGTGGGGTAGGGGCTGTACAGCCCTTCCGGCCCACCGGTGAGGAAGATGAGCAGGGGCAGGCCCTGGGTCTCCCCGGTGAGGAGCGCCGTGGCGTGATGCTGCCAGGGCTCCATGGGCCGCCCCTCTTCCCCCGGGCTGAGGTCGGCCACCCAGCCCAGGTACAGGGTCAGCGGTTCCGGGCCCGAATTGCGCAGGCTGAGGCGTGCCATGGCCGTCCGTCCGTCGGGGATGAACCATTCCAGCCGCCCCTGCGCCGTGGCGTGAGGCCGAAACTGAACTGCGGCGTAATTGGGGGCCAGCGCGGTCAACCGGAAGGGGCTGTCCTCCAGGCTCAGGCCCATCACCTGGCGGCGTTCGGGGTCGGCGAAAAGCAGGGGGAACAGCCGCATGTGGCGGGCGCGGAGCCCGTAGGTGGTTTCCAGCACCACGGTGGTGGGGGCGTCTCTCAGGCTCAGGGCCCAGATGGTGTCGTCCACATAGGAAAGGGACCCCAGCCGCGCGTCGGCGGCCAGCACCAGGCGGTCCTGCGGCGAAAGGGAACGGTCGCAGTGCATATCCCCATTTTACCAACTTCTCCCTTCGTGATAGAATGGGATAAATCCGAGGGAGGGACGGCAATGGACACCTATCAACCCCGTGGCATGTATTTCGAGGATTTCAAGGAAGGTATGCGCTTTGTGACCGCCGGGCGCACGGTGACCGAGGCCGATGTGGTGCGCTTCGCGGCGCTCTCTGGCGATTACAACCCGTTGCACACCGACGCCGAATACGCTAAGAGAACGCCTTTTGGCGCCCGCATCGCCCATGGCCTGCTGGTCACCTCCATGGTGACCGGTTTGGTGGACCGCACGGGCATGCTGGAGGGGACCACGCTGGCCTTTCGGGAGATCAACGAATGGAAGTTCATCCGCCCGGTATATCTGGGCGACACCATTCACGCCGTCCTGGAGGTGGAACAAACTCGCCCCTTGCGGCGTCTTGGGGGCGGCGCAGTGACCATTCGGGTGGAAGTGCGCAACCAGAAAGACGAAACGGTGATGAAAGGGCGCTGGACGGTGTTGATGCTCAGCCGCGAAGCCGGAGCGACGGCGTAGGAGGCGCTATGCCCCAGGACCCCGAGGAACGCCTCACCCCGCAGGATGGTCTCCCCCCTGAGCAAGCCCCGGTGCCCCAGGAGGATGGGCAGGGTGGGCCGGCTTTTGAGCCTGCACCCCCGGTGCCGCCGCTGGACGAGGTCTTGCCGGAGGACCCCTTGCCCGGCGAGGGCGACCCGCCGGACACGATGGTGGAGCCACCGGCCGATGAGGAGGCCCCCGCGCCAGGCGGTTCGACCCAGGGGATGCCCGACCTCAGCAGGGTAGAGCAGCCTGCCGGGGCGCAGGGTTCCCGTCCCCAGGGGGAAGTCCCTTCCCCCGGAGCGTTGGCCCCACCGCCTCGGGAGGCCACAGACGAGGCCGGGGCCTCGCCGGTGTCGGGGCGTGGCCAGGGCGCCGGGACCTCCGCGTCGGGGGAGAAGGCGGCCGAGGGAGCGGTCGCTCCGGGTGAGGCCCCGGCGGAGGACCATGCCGGGGAGCCCCCGCCCCCCAGCGAAGCGCCGACGCCTTATGTGCCGCCGCCCCCGCCCCTGGGCGATGTGCCGGTGACGCTACCCCAGGACTGGGACACCTACGGCCTGCCCTTGCCGCCCAGGGAAAAGCCCCGCCCCCGGGCGGCCGCCCGACGCGGGGGCGCAGGGGCGAGGGAAGGCTCCGCCACCCCCTCCGGGGACCGGGCCGAGGTGGAACCGCGGGTCGCGTCCACCGTGCCGCCATCCCCGCCGGGGCCGCCGCCCCGCCAGGGAAAAGGGCGCTCCTGGCGGCGACGGGGTCTGGGGTGTCTGGTGCGGCTGTTCCTTGGGGGGCTCTTTGTGGCGGTGTTGGTGCTCATTGCGGGTGCCGCCGTGGCAGTGTACCAGTACTATGCCATCGTGGCCACCCTGCCCAGCGTGGACAATCTCAAGCAACGCGCCGCGCATTTCGAGACCACGCGCATCCTCGATCGCGAAGGCAACCTGCTTTACGAGATCCTGGACCCCCATGCCGGTCGCCGCACCTATGTGCCATTGAGCAAGATTTCGCCCTATATGGTGGCCGCCACCCTGGCCACGGAAGACCAGGATTTCTACCAGCATCCGGGCTTCGATGTCTGGGCCATCGCCCGCGCCTTCTGGCAGAACTACACCACGGGCGAGATCGTTTCGGGCGCTTCGACCATCACCCAGCAGTTGGCGCGGGCCTTGTTGCTCAGCCCCGAAGAGCGCGCCGAGCGCACCTACCGGCGCAAGTTGCGCGAGGTGGTGCTGGCTGCCGAGATCACCCGCCGGTATTCCAAAGACGAGATTCTGGAACTCTACCTGAACGAGATTTACTACGGCAATCTGGCCTACGGTGTCGAAGCCGCCGCCGAAACCTATTTCGGCACCACGGCGGACAAACTTACCCTGGCCCAGGCGGCGTTTCTGGCCGGTCTGCCGCAGGCCCCGGCGGTGTATGACCCCTACACGAACCGGGAGGCCGCCCTGGAGCGGCAGCGGCAGGTGCTGGTCTTGATGTACAAGATGAGCCAGGAGCGGGGGTGCATCGAGGTCTCCAACAGCGTGCATCCGGTGTGCGTGTCCGCCGAAGAGGCGGCGAAGGCGGCGGCCGAGTTGGCGGCGTACCAGTTCAAGAACCCCGAGGTGCCCATCAAGCACCCCCATTGGGTGTTCTATGTGCGTTCCCTGCTGGAAAAGATGTTCGACCCGCAGACCATTTACCGTTCGGGGTTCACCGTGTACACCACGCTGGATCCGAAACTTCAGCAGCAGGCCGAAGATATCGTGCGCCAGCAGGTGGCCGCCCTTGCCGACCGTCATGTGACCGACGGGGCCCTGGTCGCCATTCGGCCCTCCACGGGCGAAATCCTGGCCATGGTGGGCTCGGCGGACTACTACAACGAGGCGATTGCCGGCCAGGTGAACATGGCGCTGGCCCCGCGGCAGCCCGGTTCGGCCATCAAGCCCTTGACCTATGTGGCCGCCTTTGAGAAAGGCTGGACCCCGGCCACCCTGATTTGGGATGTGCCCACGGAATTCCCGCCCTCCGGCGACCCCAACGACCCGCGACCGCCGTATAAACCGGTGAACTACGATGGGCGCTTTCACGGCCCGGTGACCGTGCGCTACGCCCTGGCCAATTCCTACAACATCCCGGCGGTCAAGACGCTGCAATTTGTGGGCATTTACGACGACCCCAACACGCCCCAGCAGGAAGGGCTGATCGCCTTTGCCCGTCGGCTGGGCATCACCACCCTCAACCGCAACGATTACGGCCTGTCGCTCACCCTGGGCGGCGGGGAAGTCAAACTGTTGGAACTGACCGCGGCCTACGCCGTGTTCGCCAACGGTGGGCGCCGGGTGCCTCCGGTGGCCATCCTGCGCATTGTGGATCGGGAGGGCAATGTGGTCTATCAGTACAGCCCCCCGCCGGGCGAACAGGTGGTGCGGCCGGAGCATGCCTATCTCATCTCGTCCATCCTTTCGGACAACGAGGCGCGCACCCCAGCCTTTGGCCCGCACTCGGTGCTGCGGTTGCCCTTCCCGGCCGCGGCGAAGACCGGCACCACGAACGATTTTCGGGACAACTGGACCATTGGCTATACCCCCGATGTGGTGGTGGGGGTGTGGGTGGGCAATGCCGACAACACACCCATGGTGAACTCCACGGGCCTGACGGGGGCGGCGCCCATCTGGGCGCAGTTTATGCAGGTGGCCATCCAGCGTCTCACTGGTGGGCATCCCACCCCCTTCGTGCGTCCGCCGGGGGTGGTGGAGCGCATCATTTGCGCCGTTTCGGGCACCGAACCCTCGCCCCACTGCCCGACCCAGCGGCGGGAGGTCTTCGCTTTCGACCAGCCCCCTTTGCCCGCCAGCGAAGACTTGTGGCAGGAGGTCACCGTGGACACCTGGACCGGCCTGCTGGCCTCGAAGGACTGCGGCTCGGATTTCACCACCCGGCGCCTGACCATCAAGGTCAACGACCCCTGGGCGGTGAAGTGGTTGCGGGAGACCCGCGAAGGCCGCCAGTGGGCGCGCAAGATGGGCTTCCATCCCCTGCTCTTCTACCCCGAGCGTTCGTGCCGCGCCACGGACCCGCGCCCCAAGTTGCGCTTTGTGTTGCCGGAACCTGACCAGCAGGTGATCGAGTCCTTTATCGATGTCTTTGCCCAGGTGGACGCCACAGCCGATTTCAAACGCTACCGCCTGGAGTACGGGTTAGGAGAAGATCCCCAGGAGTGGTATGTGCTTTCTGAGGACGATGCCCCGGTGCTATCACCGGAGCGGATTTATACCTGGAATCTGCTGGACACCTTTTCCTGGGAGGAGATGCCCATCGGGCCGGTGACCCTGCGGCTTTATCTGGAGGGGACGCACGAGCATCAGTACGCCGAGCAGCGGGTGACAGTTTACCTGCAGGTGCCCACCCCGACGCCGACGCCCACGCCCACCCTGACGCCCACGTCCACG
Source organism: Anaerolineae bacterium (assembly GCA_011176535.1). Lineage (NCBI taxonomy): Bacteria > Bacillati > Chloroflexota > Anaerolineae > Anaerolineae bacterium. Next base: position 34,403 of record DUEP01000082.1, read on the forward strand.
CCGACGCCCACTCTCACCCCAACGCCTACCCTAACGCCCACTCCTACCGCAACCGCAACATCCACGCCCTCGCCCACGGGAACCCCCTCGCCTTCGCCCACGCCGTGACCTGCGGGAGAGGCTGGCCCTCCGGCCGGGGCGGTTTGGTCGAGCAGTATGTATGAGGAGATGCTGATGAGTGATGTGTCCCGTGAAAAGCGTGAGCAGGAACGCCGGGCCCGGGTAAGGCGGGGTTGTGGCTGGTGTTGGGCCTCAATGTGGCGGTCACCGTGGCCAAGGTGGCCCTGGGGATCTTGACGGGGGCCCTTTCGGTGGTCGCCGATGGGTTTCACTCCATGGTGGATTCCTCATCCAACCTGATGGGGTTGGCCGCGTTGCGCTTCGCGGCCCGGCTCGCCGATGAGCGGCATCCCTACGGCTATCAGTGTTACGAGACCTTAGGCGCCCTGGCCATCGGGTTGATATGGGGGTCTCGGCCTGAGAGTTCCTGCGCGCGGTGGCCGAGCGGGTGCTGACCGGGCAGTTGGGCCAGATTTCGCTGTGGGCGGTGTGCGGCATGTTGCTGGCGCTGCCGGTCAATCTGTTCATCTTGTGGTGGGAGGCCCGGCAGGGGCGGGTGTTGCAGTCGGAAGTGCTGCTGGCCGATACGGCCCACACCCGCACGGATGTGTTCATCACGATTTCGGTCATTGTGGCGTTGGTGGGGGTGCGGTTGGGGGCCGTCTGGCTGGACCCGCTGGCCGCTGTGGTGGTGGTCGGGTTCATCCTGCGCGCCGCCTGGGGGATCGTCAGCGAAGCCGCGCGCTACCTGGCCGACACGCGGGTGGTGGATCATGATTCGGTGGTTCGCCTGGCCCAGGAGGTGCCCGAGGTGCAATTGGTGCACCGCGTGCGTTCCCGCAGAAAGTCCGGCGCGGCGTTCGTGGATCTGTATGTCAAGGTTTCCCCTGAGATGAGCACCGAGCAGGCCCACGCCATCGCCACCGAGGTGGAAAAACGTCTGCGGCAGCAGTGCCGGGGGTGGCCGACGCCATCGTGCACATCGAGCCTGCCCATGCCCCGGATACCCTTTCCACCTGGCAGCAAACGTTGCTGCGGTGCGCCGCATCGCCGATGGGTTGGGGTTGGGCCTGCATGAGTTGCATCTGCATCCCCTGGCCGAAGGACACATCCTGGCCGAGATGCACCTGAAGTTCGCTCAGGAGGTGACCCTGGCCGAGGCTCATCGGCTGGCGCAGGTGTTTCGCCAGCGGGTGCAGGCGGAGGTGCCCCAGGTGGGGGAGGTGTTGCTCTGTCTGGAGCCGTTGTCGGGCCGGATGGAGGTCGCCGAGGCGCCTCCCGATGACATCACCCGCTCCCTGGAGGCCTTTCTCAAGGAGCGGGTGGCTCCAGGACGCCTGCTCTCGACGTGGGTGTACCGCGCGGCCGGGCATTTGCATGCCGCCATCCGGGTGGCCCTGCCTGGAGCATGGCCCCTGCCGCGAGCGTATGGCTGGGCCGATGTCCTGCAGCGGGCGGTGTTGCATGAGTTCGCCTCCCTCGCCCATGTGGCCGTCGAGGTTACGCCGGATGGAGACGAGGAGGGAGCAGTGAAAGAGCAAGCGGCGGCTTTCGGTTGTCTTGACGGCCCTGGGGCGGCATGGTATGATAGAAACGCAAAATTTAGCACTCAAAACCTTTGAGTGCTAAAGAAACGAGGCCCCATGACCCCCAAACGACGGACAACCCGCCCCGACGGCCTGACCGAGCGCCAGCGCCTCATCCTGGCGTTGGTCGTAGGGGAGCATATTGCCTCCGCTCAGCCCGTCGGCTCCAAGCACCTGGTGACCAAATACCGCCTGAGCGTCAGCGCGGCCACGGTGCGCAACGAGTTGGCGCGCTTGACCCGTTTGGGGTATCTCCGCCAGCCCCATGCTTCGGCGGGCCGTGTGCCCACCGAAAAGGGCTACCGCACCTTCGTCACCGAGTTGATGGGCCGGGTAGACCTGCCGGCCGAGGTCAAACACACCATCGCTCATCAGTTCGGCCAGGTGCGCCAGGACATGGAGGCCTGGATGCGCCTGGCGGCCTCGGTGTTGGCCCGTCAGTCCCGCATGGCGGCCCTGGTCACCGCGCCGCATCCCGAAGAGGTGCGCTACCAGCATGTGGAACTGGTGGCCCTTTACGGCCGACGGATCCTCATGGTGCTGGTGCTGGCCAGTGGGGAGGTGCGCCAGCAGATCCTGGTGCTCTCCGAGCCGGTTCCCCAGGCGCGGTTGCGGGCCGTGGCCGACCGCCTCAACGCCTATTGCGCCGACAAGACCTGGGAGGAGTTGGCTATCCTGCCCACCCCGGCCGATGCCTTGGAGGCGGACATCCTGCTCCTGGTGCGCCGGGAGATGGAAGCGGTGCAGCAGGACTGGACCGAGGACCTGGTTCACGACGGGCTGGCCCAGGTGCTCAACGAGCCGGAGTTCGGCGAGTCGGAGGCCGCGCGCCGGACCTTGCGCCTCATTGAAGAACGCACCCTCCTGGAGCAACTGTTCCGCCGGATGGTCGCTACCACCGAGGTGGGCGGGGTGCAGGTGCTCATCGGCGGTGAAAACACCTGGGAGGAGTTGCGCGACTGCGCCATCGTGCTGGCGCGCTACGGCGTCTCGGGCGTGGCCACGGGGATGCTGGGTGTGGTGGGGCCAATGCGCATGGCCTACAGCCGCACCATTCCCACGGTGCGTTATGTGGCGCATGTGTTGACGGACCTGGTGAGCGACACATTGCTTGACGAACCCACAGCAGAAGAGGGAAGGGAAGATGGCGAAGAGAAAGCGCAGGCAGTCTGAGGAGGAAATCCTCCCCACAGAACAACCGACTTCGGAAGAGGCAACCCCTTCCGTTGGCGAAGCCTCCCCCGTCGAACCTCAAGGGGGAGCACCGGAACCCCAGAGCGCGGAACCGACCCCTGAGTCCGGTGAGTCGGCCCCTGGGGCTTCGGATGAGGCGGAGGACCTGGCGGCCCGGCTGTCCTCCCTGGAGCAGGAACTGGAGGCCGTCCGTGCTCAGGCCCAGGAGTATCTGGACGGGTGGACGCGAGAGCGGGCGGCTTTTGCCAATTACAAGCGTCGGGTGGAAGAGGAACGGCAACGTCAGCAGCAACAGTTGCTGGCCGAGGTGGTGAAGGAGTTTTTGGTAGTGTTGGACGACCTGGAACTGGCGCTGAAAAACCGCCCGCAGGAGGGGGAGGGAGCGGCCTGGGCTGAAGGCATTGCGTTGATCTACAACAAGTTGTGCGCCCGGCTGGAGGCCAAGGGGGTGGAGCAGATCGCGGTGGAGCCGGGGCAGCCCTTTGACCCTCAGTTTCATGAGGCCATTTCCCATGAGCCGGTGGACGGCCATGAGAGCGGCCATATCATTGAGGTGGTGCGCCCCGGTTACCGCGTGGGCGATCTGGTGATCCGCCCGGCACTGGTGCGAGTGGCGCAATAGGGCGGCTTTGGGCGCGGGGCTCGCGGCGTTGCGCGCCCTGAAGCTGCGGCGGGGAGGGGCTCCTCCCCGCCCGATTTCCCCAGTTGGATGAGCGAACATGGCCCGTGATTACTACGAAGTGCTTGGCGTTCCGCGTAATGCTTCTCAAGAGGAAATCAAACGCGCTTTTCGGCGTCTGGCGCGGCATTATCACCCCGATGTGAGCGATGCGCCCGACGCCGAGGAGCGTTTTAAGGAAATCAACGAAGCCTACGCCGTGCTTTCGGACCCTGAAAAGCGGGCGGCTTACGATCGCTTTGGGCACGCCGGGGTGAACAACATGGGCGGCGCGCCGGACTTCACCACCATGGATTTTGCCGACCTGTTCGAGGAATTGTTCGGCTTTGGCTTTGGTCGGCGCACAGGACCGCGCCGCCCGCGTCCGCGTCGAGGGCGGGATGTGCATCTCAAGGTCACTTTAACTTTTGAAGAGGCCGCCTTCGGCACTGAGAAGGCCATCGAGGTCACCCGGCAGGAGGTGTGTCCGGTCTGCCAGGGTTCTGGTGCGGCGCCGGGCACCCAGCCGGTGCGCTGCGCCACCTGCGGCGGCATGGGGCGGGTGCGCCAGGCCAGGCAGACCTTTTTCGGTACCCTGGTTCAGGAGTCGGTCTGCCCCACCTGCGGCGGCACGGGGGAAGCGATCACCACCCCCTGCTCCGAGTGCGGGGGGCGGGGGCGGGTGCGGCGTACCGTGCGCCGGGTGGTGCCCATCCCCCCGGGGGTAGACACGGGCACCCAGATCCGCCTGGCCGGGGAAGGCCACGCGGGCGAACATGGCGGCCCGGCCGGAGACCTGTACCTGGAGGTGCAGGTTAAACCCCATCGCTTCTTCCGCCGCAAGGGCGACGATGTGCTGTTGCAGGTGAGCGTCAACATGGCGCAGGCCGCCTTGGGGGCGGAGATCAAAGTGCCCACGCTGGACGGCGAGGCCGTGTTGCGCATCCCGGCGGGGACACAGCCCGGCCAGGTATTCCGCCTGCCGGGGAAAGGCTTCCCTCACCTGCGGGGGAGTGGGCGCGGCGATCAGGTGGTGGTGGTGGATGTGGAGATTCCGAAACGGCTCAACGCCGAACAGCGGGAACTGCTGGAGAAACTGGCCGCCAGCCTGGGCACGGAGGTCAAACCCCAGCCGCGCAGCGTGATGGACCGCCTGCGGGACTTCTTGCTGGGAGAGGGGTAGCCGATGACCGAACCGGCGGCCCAATGGCTGGAACTCTCGCTGGTGGTGGATGGGGAACTGGCCGAGGCGGTGGCCGAAGTGCTCAGCCGCTACGCGCCCGGCGGGGTGGCGGTGGAAAGCACAGGCATCCGGGATAAAACGGAGGGCGAGGGGGTCCCCAAAGGGCCGCTGCGGGTGGCCGCGTATCTGCCGGTGGACCACCGCCTGAGCGAGGTGCGGCGACAAATCGAGGAAGCCCTGGGTCATCTGAGCGCCATCCGTCCGCTGCCCACGGTGCGCACCCGTTGGATCCG
>DUEP01000083.1 GCA_011176535.1 Anaerolineae bacterium
GAGATGGTGATGCCTGGGGACAATGTGAACCTGACGGTGGAGTTGTTGAAGCCGGTGGCGTTGGAGCAAGGGAGCAAGTTTGCCATTCGAGAAGGCGGTTTGACGGTTGGCGCTGGTGTGGTCACCGAGATCATTGAATAAGGGAAAAGGGCCATGGCAAAGCAACGAATCCGCATCAAACTGAAGGCGTACGACCACCGTGTGCTGGACCAGTCGGCCAAGCGCATCGTGGAAGCGGCGGAACGGACGGGCGCGCGGGTGGTAGGCCCGGTGCCTTTGCCCACGAAGATCGAGCGCTATACGGTGCGGCGCTCCCCTTTCATTGACAAGGACTCCCATGAGCATTTCGAGATCCGCACCCACAAGCGTTTGATCGATGTGCTGGATCCCGATGCGAAGACCATTGACATGTTGATGCGCCTGAACCTGCCGGCTGGCGTGGATATCGAAATTAAGTTATAATTGTATTTTGCGTGCCGGGGGGCTTAGCGCCCGCACGGCCCCCCGGATTCACGCTGTGCAAGAGTCGTGGTGTGACGCGCCCGCGCTGACCCTCAGGGGTGGCGGCCCACGGCTGACTGCGCAGCGGGCGGGATGATGCAGCCGAAGCCCCGGCTGACAGTCCCGAATCTTCAATCTCAGGAGACAAAAGAGATGGTTAAAGGGCTGATTGGACGGAAGATCGGCATGACCCAGGTCTTCGATGAGGAAGGTAATGCCATCCCGGTGACCCTCATCGAGGCTGGGCCTTGCTATGTTACCCAGGTGCGCCGCCCGGAGAAGGATGGTTACTCGGCGGTGCAGTTGGGGTTTCAAGAGGTCAACCCGAAGAAGTTGACGGGTGGGCAGTTGGGTCACCTGAAGCGCGCAGGGGTGCCGCCGCTGCGCTACTTGCGGGAGTTCCGGGTGAAGGCCCCCGGTGTCCAGGAAGGCGACAAGGTTACCGTGGAAGTGTTCGCCGTAGGGGATCGGGTGGATGTGACCGGGACGAGCAAGGGCCGCGGTTTCCAGGGTGTGGTCAAGCGCCTGGGGTTTGGTGGCGGGCCCAAGACGCACGGTCAGTCGGACCGGTGGCGCGCGCCGGGTTCCCGTGGGGCGGCGACTTTCCCCGGTCGTACCTGGAAAGGCGCCAAGGGCCCCGGTCAGATGGGGAACCGGCAGGTGACCGTGATGGGTTTAAAGGTCGTGTTGGTGGATCCGGAGCGCAATTTGTTGGCGGTGAAGGGTGCGGTGCCTGGCCCGAAAGGGGGCCTGGTGCTCATCCGCGAAGCCCGGAAACAGTAATTTGGCCATGGAGCGAATGCCATGAAGGTGGATGTGTTCAACTTGGAAGGGCAGAAAGTGCGCGAAGTGGAACTGCCGGCGCACATTTTTGAGGCCCCCATTCGGTCGGATTTGATGCACCAGGCGTACGTGCGCCAGATGGCCAACGCCCGCTTAGGCACCCACAGCACCAAGACGCGCGGTGAGGCGCGCGGCGGTGGGCGGAAGCCCTGGCGGCAGAAGGGCACCGGCCGGGCGCGCCAGGGTTCCATCCGGGCGCCCCAGTGGGTCGGCGGCGGCAAGGTGCACACACCCAAGCCCCGCGACTATTCGCTGAAGATGCCCAAGAAGATGCGACGCGCAGCGCTGCGCTCGGCGCTCTCGGTCAAGGCGGCTGAGCAGGCCATTGTGGTGGTGGAAGACCTGGCCCTGCCGGAGCCCAAGACCAAGAAAATGGCCGAGGTGCTGGCCCGTTTGGTGGGTGAGGGTACCAAGACCCTGATTTTGTTGCCCGAAAGCCCGCGGCAGAGCGAAAAGTACTTCGTGGTGGCCAAGTCGGCAGACAACCTGCCTTACGCCAAAACGCTGGTGGCCAACTACCTCAACATCCGTGACCTGTTGGGCTATGACAAAGTGGTCATGCCGCTGGGTGCCTTGGATGTGATCACTTCGTTCTTGGGTTGATGGAGGGAGCCATGACCACGATTTACGATGTGTTGCGACGACCGATTATCACAGAAAAGTCGAACTACCTGCAGCGGAAGTTGGGACAGTATGTGTTCGAGGTGGCTCCCGGTGCCACAAAGCCGATGATCAAAGAGGCGGTGGAGACTCTGTTCGATGTCACCGTGGAGAAGGTGCGGGTGATGAACATGCCGGCCAAGCGGACGCGCCGCTGGCGCAACCGCCGCATGGCCATCCGCCGCCCGGGTTACAAAAAGGCCATCGTCACGCTGGCTCCTGGTGAGTCCATCGATGTCTTCGAAGGGGTGAAGTGATGGGTGTCAAAAAGTTCAAACCGGTGACCCCGGGCCGTCGGGGCATGACGGGGTACACCTTCGAGGAGATCACCAAGACCGAGCCGGAGCGCTCGCTGATCGTGCCCCTGAAGAAGCACAGCGGGCGAAACATGTACGGCCGGGTGACCGTGCGCCATCGCGGCGGCGGCAACAAGCGCTTCTACCGCATCATCGACTTCAAGCGAGACAAGCGCGGCATTCCGGCCAAGGTGGCGGCCATCGAGTACGACCCCAACCGGACGGCGCGCATCGCCTTGCTGCATTACGCCGATGGCGAGAAGCGGTACATCATCGCCCCGCTGGGGCTGAAGGTGGGCGATACGGTGATGGCCGGGCCCGGTGCAGAGATTCGCCCGGGCAACGCCCTGCCCATCGCCAACATCCCCACGGGGACGATGATCCACAACATCGAGTTGTACCCCGGAAAGGGCGGGCAGTTGGTGCGGGCGGCCGGCACTTCGGCCCAGTTGCTGGCCAAGGAAGGCGATTACGCCCACATTCGCCTGCCTTCGGGCGAGGTGCGCTTGGTGCGCCAGGAGTGCTACGCCACCATCGGCCAGGTGGGCAATGTGGAGCACGCCAACATCAAGTTGGGCAAGGCGGGCCGCAAGCGCCACATGGGCATCCGGCCCACGGTGCGCGGTTCGGCCATGTCGCCGCGCGACCATCCGCATGGTGGTGGTGAGGGGCGGCAGCCCATTGGCTTGCCCGGTCCCAAGACCCCCTGGGGTAAGCCGACCCTGGGCTACAAGACCCGCCGCAATAAGCGGACCGATAAGTTCATCATCCGTCGGCGCAGCAAAAAGAGCCGGTAGTGGTTGGAGGTTGTTATGGGACGCTCTTTGAAAAAAGGGCCTTATGTTGACCCGAAGTTGTTGAAGAAGATCGAGGAAATGAACGCCCGCGGAGAGAAGAAGGTCATCCGGACCTGGAGTCGGGATAGCACCATCTTTCCTCAGATGGTGGGCCATACCATTGCCGTGCACGACGGCCGGCGTCATGTGCCCATCTACATCACCGAGGCGATGGTGGGGCACAAGTTGGGTGAGTTTGCCCCTACGCGGACGTTCCGCGATCACATCGTCGAGAAGAAGAAGAGGAGATAGGCCATGGCAATCGATGTCCGCGCAACGGCGCGTTATATCCCTATTTCGCCGCGCAAGGTGCGTCGGGTGGTGGATCTGGTGCGCGGGAAGTCGGTGCTGGAGGCGCTGACCTTGCTCAAGTTCATGCCGCACCGCGCCGCCCACCCTGTGTACAAGGTCATCCACTCGGCAATGGCCAACGCGGAAGAGAACTTCGGCCTCAACCGCGAGGACCTGTACATTTACCGCATTTATGCCGATGAAGGGCCCACGCGGCGCAAGTACCGCTTTGCCGCCCGTGGGCGGGTGAAACCGATCCGTAACCGCTCGTCGCACATCACGGTGATCTTGCGTGAGCGGGAAGAGGCGTAGTCCGGTCCTTGAGTTGAAGAATAGGAGCTGATATGGGTCGCAAAGTACATCCGATTGGCTTTCGCCTGGGGATCAACAAAACCTGGGAGGCCCGCTGGTATGCGGAGGGCCGGAATTACACCGAACAGTTGCATCAGGATCTGGCCATCCGGAAGCGCATCCGGGCGCTGGCGTCCAATGCCGGGATCTCCCGCATCGAGATCGAGCGTTACCCCAACAAGGTGAAGGTGTATATCAACACGGCCAAACCGGGCATCCTCATCGGCCGCAAGGGCGAAAGCATCAAGCGCATTCGCCGGGAACTGGAGGCCCTGGTGGGCTCCAAAGTCGAGGTGGAGGTCAAGGAGATCAAGAATCCCGACCTGGATGCCTATCTGGTGGCGCAGAACATCGCCGGTCAGTTGGAGCGGCGGGTGAGTTATCGGCGGGCCATGCAGCGGGCCATCCAGCAGGCCATGCGTCAGGGCGCCAAGGGGATCAAGATTCAGGTCGCCGGTCGTCTGGCGGGGGCTGAGATGGCGCGCACGGTGTGGCTGCGCGAGGGCCGGGTGCCGCTGCAGACCTTGCGGGCCGATATCGATTACGCCAAAGCCGAGGCCCTGACCACCTATGGGCGTATTGGCGTCAAGGTGTGGATTTACAAGGGCGAGGTGCTGCCCGAGGCCGAAGAAGAGGTGCCGGAGGCCACGGAAGGCGTGTATGTGAGCGAGTAATCCGGTACTGGGCGAGGAGATGTCATCATGTTGATGCCGAAGCGTGTGAAATATCGCAAGCAGCAACGCGGCCGGATGAAGGGGAAGGCTTCCCGAGGCGCCGAGGTGCACTTTGGGGATTATGGGCTGCAGGCGTTGGAACCGGGCTGGGTTTCGGCCCGCCAGATCGAGGCGGCCCGCCGCGCCATCGTCCGCGCCGTGAAGCGCCGTGGCAAGGTGTGGATCCGCATCTTCCCCGACAAGCCGGTGACCAAGAAACCGGCCGAAACCCGCATGGGCTCCGGTAAGGGCAATGTGGAACTGTGGGTGGCGGTGGTCAAACCGGGTCGGATTATGTTCGAGATCGGCGGTTTGCCGCGGGAGTTGGCGCTGGAAGCCTTGCGTTTGGCTTCCCACAAACTCTCGGTGAAGACCAAGATTGTTGCCCGTGAAGGGTTGGAGGAAGTATGAAGGTCGCGGAAATTCGCCAGTTGTCCACGGAAGAAATTCGCGCCCGTTTGGATGATGCGCGCGAAGAGTTAATGAAGTTGCGTTTTCAGCATGTCACGGGCGAGTTGGTGGACACCAGTCGCCTGCGCAAAACCCGCCGTCTGATCGCCCGCTTGCTGACGGTGCTGCGCGAGCGGGAACTGGCGGCTGAGACGGAAGGTGAGCCATGAACAAGCGGCGTCGGTTAGAAGGCGTGGTGGTTTCCGACAAGATGCAGAAGACGGTGGTGGTTCAGGTGGAGCGCACCTTCCGCCATCCCCTGTACAAAAAGGTCGTCAAGCGCTACAAGAAGTTCAAGGCCCACGATGAGTTGGGCGCTAAAATCGGGGATGTGGTGCGCATTGTGGAAAGCCGCCCCATTTCCAAGACCAAACACTGGGTGGTAGAAGCCATCCTGAAACGCGCAGAAGCAGCCACCGTGGAAGAACTGCTTGAGGCTGAGACGGCTGCTGAGGAGGCGTTGGAATGATTCAGCAAGAATCCCGTCTGGTCGTGGCCGACAACACCGGCGCACGCGAGTTGTTGGTGATTCGCGTGCTGGGCGGGTCTAAGCGCCGCTATGGGTATGTGGGTGATGTGGTGGTGGCCACGGTAAAATCCGCTTCGCCCACGGGTTCGGTGAAGAAGAGCGATGTGGTGAAGGCCGTCATCGTGCGGGCGGCGAAAGAGTGGCGTCGGCCCGACGGCTCCCGCATTCGCTTTGACGATAACGCGGCGGTGATTTTGGACAACGATGGGGTGAACCCCAAGGGAACCCGCATTTTTGGGCCGGTGGCGCGCGAATTGCGCGACAAAGGGTTCATGAAAATCGTGTCGTTGGCCCCTGAGGTGCTGTGATGATAGGCAAAGGAGTGGGAACGGTGAAGGTGAAGATTCACAAAGGCGACACGGTCGAGGTGATTACCGGCCGAGACAAGGGGAAGCGCGGCGAGGTGATCCGTGTGCTCCCCAAAGAGTCTCGGGTGGTGGTGCAGGGCGTCAACATCCGCAAAAAGCATCAACGCCAGATTCAGACTCAGGGGCGCACGGTAACGCCGGGCATCATTGAGTTCGAGGCGCCGATTCACATTTCCAATGTGATGCTGGTGTGCCCCAAGTGCGATGAGCCCACGCGGGTGGGTGTGCAGCGCATTGAGGGTTGGCCCAAGCGGGTGTGCAAGCGCTGCGGGGCGTTGATTGACGATTAGGCCGGTGAAGGAGAGAGACGATGAGTGTGCCGTTGAAGGAAAAGTATCGGAAAGAGGTGGTGCCGGCCTTGATGAAGTCCCTGGGCCTGAAGAACATCATGCAGGTGCCGCGCATCACCAAGATGGTGGTCAACATCGGCTTGGGCGAGGCTTTGGACAACCCCAAGGCGATTGACGCAGCGGTTCAGGATTTGATGACGATCACCGGGCAACGGCCAGTGGTGACCAAGGCGCGCAAGAACATTGCGGCGTTCAAGTTGCGCGCCGGGCGGCCCATTGGGGTCAAGGTCACCCTGCGAGGAGACCGGATGTGGGCCTTCTTGGATCGCCTGATGAATGTAGCTTTGCCCCGGGTGCGCGACTTCCGCGGGGTCTCGCCCAACTCGTTCGACGGGCGCGGCAATTACACCCTGGGGCTGCGGGAACAGTTGATTTTCCCGGAAATCGATTACGACAAAATCGACAAGGTGCGTGGCATGGAAGTCACCATAGTCACCACGGCCCGTACGGACGAAGAAGGTCGGCAGTTGTTGGCCTTGCTGGGCATGCCTTTCAAGAAGGAAGGGTAGACGATGGCCAAAAAGTGCATGCAGTATCGCAATCAGCGCAAGAAGTATAAGGTGCAATATCGCAATCGTTGCCGCATTTGTGGACGTCCGCGGGGTTACATCCGCAAGTTTGGCGTGTGTCGGATTTGTTTCCGTGAGTTGGCCCTGGAAGGCAAAATTCCCGGCGTGAAGAAGGCCTCGTGGTAGCCGGATGGAGGATGGTAACAATGACCATGACGGATCCCATTGCGGACATGTTGACGCGTATTCGCAACGCGGTAATGGCGGGGCATCCTCGGGTGGAAATGCCCAGTTCGAAGATGAAGGTGGCCATCGCCCGTATCCTCAAAGAGGAAGGGTACATTGAGGGCTACCAAGTGATCGAGGGTGAGCGCCCCGGCCATAAGGTGTTGCGGATTCGGCTGAAGTATGTGGGTGAGCGACGCCATCGCCGCCCGGTGATCTCGGGCTTGGAGCGGGTGAGCAAACCTGGCCGCCGGATTTATGCCGGGGTGCGGGAGTTGCCCTGGGTCAAGTCGGGCCTGGGAATCGCCATTGTGTCCACGCCCAAGGGCGTGATGACCGCCGAGCGCGCGCGCAAGTTGGGCGTAGGCGGCGAAGTGATTTGCAAGGTCTGGTAAGACGAGACCTGTTGGGTCTGGAGCCAGGAACGATTTTCGGATCGACCTGCGGCGCTGAGGCGACCGCAGTGGCCGAAAGGAGGATAGCCGTGTCGCGTATTGGTCGATTGCCGGTGCCTGTGCCCGACGGTGTGCAGGTGGAGATCAAGGGATCTCATGTGTGGGTGAAGGGGCCGAAAGGTGAGTTGGCTCACACCTTCCCCGCGGCGATGAAGATTACTTATGTGCCCGAAGTGAAGGTGATCAAGGTGGAACGCCCTTCGGACGAACGCCAGTACCGGGCCTGGCATGGGATGACCCGGGCGATCATCAACAACATGGTGTTGGGCGTCACCCAGGGCTTTGAAAAGGTGCTGGAGATCGTGGGCGTGGGGTACCGCGCCGAGGTGAAGGGAAAGAACCTGGTGTTGCATGTGGGGTACTCCCACCCGGTGGAAATTGCGCCGCCGGAAGGGATCACCTTCGAGGTGGAAGGCAACACCAAGATTCGGGTGAAGGGCATCGATAAGCAAAAGGTCGGCCAGGCGGCGGCTGATGTGCGCAAAGTGCGTCCGCCGGAGCCGTACAAGGGGAAGGGTATCCGCTACCTGGGTGAGCAGGTCCGCCGCAAAGCGGGCAAGACTGCGAAGTAGAGGATGTGAACTATGGTTGAGAAGAATCGCCGCATTGCACGAATTCGCCGCCACTTGCGGGTGCGCAAAAAGATTTCGGGTACGCCGGAGCGCCCTCGGCTGAATGTGTTCCGCAGCCTAAATCACATCTATGCGCAGATTATCGACGATGTGGCCGGGGTGACGCTGGTGTCGGCTTCGACGATCGACCGCGAGTTGCGGCCTCAGATGCAGGGCTTGAAGAAGACCGAGCAGGCGCGTTTGGTGGGCCAAGCGCTGGCCCAGCGCGCGCTGGCCAAGGGGATCACCAAGGTGGTCTTCGACCGAGGTGGCTATAAGTTCATCGGCCGGGTGAAAGCGCTGGCCGATGGCGCCCGCGAAGGTGGCCTGGAATTCTAAGGCGAGCGAGGAGAAGGAGATGAGCGAGTATCAACCGACGCAGCAGGAAAGCATGGAGGAACTGGAGGAGCGCACCATTGAGATCGCCCGCGTGGCGAAGGTGGTGAAGGGCGGTCGGCGCTTCACCTTTCGGGCCACGGTGGTCGTGGGCGATAAGCGCGGGCGGGTCGGGATCGGTATCGGCAAGGCCCCGGCCGTGCCCGATGCGGTGCGCAAGGCCTCGGAGCGCGCCCGCCGGAACATGGTTCGCATCAACCTGTACGACACCACCATCCCGCACGAGGTGGTGGGCAAGGTAGGCGGCGCGGTGGTGTTGCTCAAGCCCGCTTCCCCCGGTACCGGCGTGATCGCCGGTGGTGGGGTGCGTGCGGTGTTGGAAGCGGCCGGCGTGCGCGACATTCTCACCAAGTCCTTGGGGAGCAACACCTTGCTCAATGTGGTCAAGGCCACCATGCAGGCGCTGGAGCAGTTGCGCTCGGTGGACGAGGTGGCAAAGGAGCGCGGGAAGAACCGGGACGAGGTGTTGCCTTTCTGGGATCGGAGGAAGCGCCATGGCTAAGAAGAAGGAGCGCATCCTGTGGATTACTTTGGTGAAGAGCCCCATTGGATATTCCCGCCGTCAGCGGGGCACGCTGCGGGCCCTGGGCCTGCGACGCATGCACCAGACGGTGGAGCACAAGGATACCCCGGTGATTCGCGGTATGATCGCTGCGGTGAGTCATCTGGTGCGAGTGGAAGAGGAGTAGCCATGAAATTGCATGAGTTGCGACCAAACCTTGGAGCCAAGCGCCCCCGCAAGCGGGTGGGCCGGGGCATCGCCGCCGGGCAGGGCAAGACGGCCGGCCGCGGTACCAAGGGTCAGAACGCCCGGTCGGGCGGCGGCGTGCGCCCTTACTTTGAGGGCGGCACCCTGCCCCTCTATCGCCGGCTGCCCTACAAGCGGGGCTTCAGGCCGTTGAATCGGGTGGAGTACAATGAGGTCAATCTGGACCAGTTGGCCGAGCGGTTCGAGGCCAACGCCGAGGTCACCCCGGAGACGCTGGCCGCCGTGGGACTGGTGAGCGAGCCCAAACATCCGGTGGTCATTTTGGGCCGCGGGGAAATCCGCATTCCCCTGAAGGTCAAGGTGCATCGCATTTCCAAGAGCGCTCGGGCCAAGATTGAGGCCGCGGGCGGCAGCGTGGAACTTATCGCCTAAAGGAGCCTTGGATGAAGCGTTCGGCTTGGCGTTACCTGTGGACCGCTCCCGATATCCGCCGCAAACTGCTCTACACCCTGGGGTTGCTGGTCATCTACCGCCTGGCGGCCCATGTGCCGGTGCCCGGCGTGAACCGGGAGGTGATTCAGAACCTGCTGAGCGGCGGTGGGGCAGCGGGGGCTTTCCTCAACCTGCTGGATTTGCTCTCGGGCGGCACGGTGGCCAACTTTTCGGTGCTGGCCATGGGGGTCTACCCCTATATCACCGCCCAAATTATCCTGCAAATCCTGGTCCCCATCATCCCTTCCTGGAAGGAGCGCATGGAGGAGGACCCGCGCGAGGGCCAGAAGTGGATGGAGCGTTGGACCTACATCCTCTCGGTGCCCCTGGCGGCGTTGCAGGCCATCGGGCAGATCAACCTTTTCTCGGCCCTGGTCCCCGGCCAGCAGGTGCTGCGCAATTTTGGTTTCAGCGGTAGCGCCCTGCTGCCGAGCCTGGCGGTCATCCTCTCCATGACTGCGGGCACCATGTTTGCCATCTGGCTGGGCGAGTTGATCTCGGAGTATGGGCTGCGCAATCAGGGGCTCTCGCTCATCATCTTTGCCGGTATTGTGGCCCGGATGCCCTCGAACTTCGCCCGGCTGTTGAGCGACCAGCAGAACCGCTGGTTTTATCTCTTCATCTCGCTGGTGGTGCTCGTATTGACGGTCTTCTTGATCGTCTATGTCCAGCAGGGGCGCAGGAACATCCCGGTGATGTACCCCGGCCGGCGGGTGGGGATGCGGATGTCCATGCCGGTGAAAGGGCAGTTGCCCCTGATGGTGAACATGGCGGGCATGATCCCGCTCATCTTTGCCCAATCCCTGCTGGCCTTGCCGGGGGTGGTGGCGGGCTTCTTGCTCAACGCCAAGGCGGACTGGCTGGCCAACGCGGCGGCCGGGATGCAACATGCCTTCAGCCCCACCAGCGGCTGGTACTGGTTGGGGTACTTCCTGATGGTAGTGCTGTTCACCTTTTTCTACACCGATGTGGTCTTCATGCAGCAGAGTTATGGTGAACAGTTGCGGCGGGCCGGGGCTAAAATCCCGGGTGTGCCGCCGGGGGAGCCCACGCAGCGCTATCTGACCAAGGTGTTGCGGCGGATTACCCTGCCGGGTGCCCTCTTCCTGGGCCTGGTGGCCGTGTTGCCCTATCTGCTGAGTTTGCTCTTCCCCAGCATCGCGGGGGCAGGCAGTTCGGGCCTGTTGCTCATCTCTTCGGCCGGTTTGCTCATCGTGGTAGGTGTGGTGCGTGATATCTTCTTCTTCATCGACGCCGAGTTGCGTCTCCACGGCTACCAAGAGAGTTTGTTGGTTCGCTGAGCAAGGAGGAGTGAACGATGCCGACCTATATCGTCCTGCTGGGCGCGCCGGGCGCGGGAAAAGGCACTCAGGCCAAGATCCTTGCCCAGAAGACCGGGTTGCCCCATATCTCTTCGGGCGACATCTTCCGTGAGCATCTGAAGAACGACACCGAGTTGGGGCGCCTGGCCCGCCAGTACATGGAGCGGGGCGCCCTGGTGCCGGACGATGTGACCATCGCGATGATACGCGAGCGCCTGTCGCGGCCCGATTGCGCTCGCGGAGCGATTTTGGACGGTTTTCCGCGCACCCCGGCCCAGGCGGATGCCCTGGACGAGATGTTGCGGGAGTGGAACGCGCAGGTGGATGTGGTGCCTTTCATTCAGGTGCCGGAAGAAGAGTTGGTGAGCCGGTTGGCCGGGCGCTGGATCTGCCGGGCGCAGGGACACATCTTTCACGAGAAGTTCAATCCCCCGAAGCAACCCGGGGTGTGCGACTACGACGGTTCGGAACTTTACCAACGCAGCGACGATCGCCCTGAGGTGGTGCGAGAGCGGATCCGGGTGTACTACCAGCAGACGGCGCCGCTGGCGGCCTACTACCGCGAGCGGGGCCTGCTGCGTGAGGTGGACGGCACTCAGAGCATCGAGCAGGTGACCCAGACGCTCCTCTCCCTGCTGCCGCCACGGGAGGACCCTTGATGGCCTGGGCCCGCCGGGTGGTCATCAAATCCCCGGAGGAAATCGCCATCATGCGCCAGGCCGGGCGGATCAACGTCCTGGCTTTGGAGGCGGTGCGGCGAGCCATCCGACCGGGGGTCACCACGGCCGAGTTGGATGCCATCGCTGAGGAGGTCATTCGCTCCCACGGTGGCGTGCCGGCCTTCAAAGGCTATCCGGGGCCGTATCCCTACCCCGCCACCATCACCGCCAGCATCAACGAGGAGTTGGTGCACGGCATTCCCAGCCCAAAGCGGGTGTTGCGGGAGGGCGATATCGTCTCCATCGATTGCGGTACGATTTACAAAGGGTTTGTTGCGGATTCGGCGTTCACCGTGGGCGTGGGAGAAATCTCTCCTGAGGCGCAACGGTTGCTGGAGGTCACCGAGCAGGCGCTGTACGCCGGCATCGCTCAAATGCGGCCTGGCAAGCGAGTCGGGGATGTCTCCGCGGCAATCCAGCACTATGTGGAATCGCGGGGTTACCATGTGACGCGGGAATACACCGGTCACGGGGTGGGCCGCGAGATGCACGAAGGGCCGATGGTGCCCAATTACGGGACTCCCGGACGCGGTCTGGTGCTGCGCCCGGGGATGACCATCGCCCTGGAGCCCATGGTGCTGGTTGGCACCCCGAAAACCCGTGTGCTGGAGGATCAGTGGACCGTGGCCTCGGCCGACGGTTCGCTGACGGCCCATTTTGAGCACTCGGTGGCCGTCACGGAGGGCGAGCCCCTCATCTTGACCGCCTTGTGACTGGACGGAAGAGGCTTTGTCGGTTATAATCGTATTTTTGCTGGGCAACACACAAAGAAGGAGAGCGACCCATGAAAGTATCGGCTTCGGTGAAGAAGCGCTGTGCCAAGTGCAAAATCGTCCGCCGGCGCGGACGGGTGTATGTCATTTGTGAAAATCCCAAGCACAAGCAGCGACAGGGGTAGGATGCCATGGCGCGTATTGAGGGTGTAGATCTTCCACGGAATAAGCGCATTGAAATCGCCCTGACCTACATTTACGGCATTGGGCGATCGCGGGCGAAGGAGATTCTGGCGGCGACGCAGGTGAGTCCGGACACGCGGGTCAAGGACCTGACCGACGAGGAAATCACCCGCCTGCGGGAGTTCATCAGCCGGAGCTACAAGGTCGAGGGTGATCTGCGCCGCGAGGTGCAGATGAACATCAAGCGCTTGATCGAGATTGGCTGTTACCGCGGCTTGCGGCACCGCCGAGGTTTGCCGGTGCGGGGGCAGCGCACCCGCACCAACGCGCGCACCCGCAAGGGCCCCAAGAAGACGGTGGCCGGGCGCGGGCGGCGGCGCGGTGCCAAGAAATAGTCGGCCCGTTTTGAGACAGGCTAAGTTAAGGAGAAGCGAAGTCCTATGGCTAAGGCGAGATCGCGACGACGCAGCGCTGGCCGCAAGGTCAAGCGCCATCTTCCGGTGGGGCATGTCCATATCCATGCCTCGTTCAATAACACCATTGTGACGGTGACCGACCCCCAGGGCAATACGGTGACCTGGGCGAGTTCGGGTACGGCAGGGTTCAAGGGTTCCCGCAAGAGCACGCCTTTCGCGGCACGGATGGCCACCGAGCAGGCCATCAAGGCGGCCATGGATATGGGAATGCGGGAAGCGCATGTATTCGTCAGGGGGCCTGGCCCCGGTCGAGAGGCGGCCCTGCGGGCCATTCAGGCCATGGGCATCAAGTTGCTCTCGATTTCCGATGTGACGCCTATCCCGCACAACGGCTGTCGGCCTCCGAAGAAGCGTCGCGTATAATTTGAGAGAGGGATGGATTTATGGCGAAGTATATTGGCCCTGTGTGCAAACTTTGCCGCCGTGAAGGCGAAAAGTTGTTCTTGAAAGGGGAGCGTTGCTTTACCCCCAAGTGCCCCATGGAGCGCAAGCCCTACCCGCCCGGTGAACACGGGCGTTCGGCCCGCTTCCGCCGGGGGCGGGAATCGGACTACGCCAAGCAGTTGCGGGCAAAGCAGCGGGCGCGCCGCATTTACGGCGTGATGGAGCGGCAGTTCCGCCGCTACTATGAGATGGCCTTGAAGAAGCGCGGTCTGACCGGCCTGCACCTGCTGCAGTTGCTGGAGTCGCGCCTGGACAATGTGGTCTATCGCCTGGGCTTTGCCAGCAGTCGGCGCGAGGCGCGCATGCTGGTGACCCATGGTCACTTCACGGTGAACGGGCGGCGTACCGATGTGCCTTCCATGCTCCTGCGCCCCGGTGATGTGGTGGCCGTGCGGGAAGGTTCGCGCAAACGTAAGTACTTCAAGGAACTACGCGATTACGTCGAAAAGCGCAGCGTGCCGGCTTGGCTGGAGCGTGATCTGGAGAATCTCTCGGGTAAGGTGTTGCGCCTGCCCGAACGCGGCGAGATCGATACCAACATCAACGAACAACTCATCGTGGAGTTTTACTCGCGCTAAACCATCCGTGGATGCCCTGGCGAAGGGCTGAGCGGGAAGGAAGGGGTGAACGGTGATCAGTTTGGGAAGCATGGTGACACCGCGAATCGAGCGCGATGCCGAAGCGCTCAATTACGCGCGCTTCATCATCAGCCCCCTGGAACGGGGTTATGGGGTGACGCTGGGCAACGCGCTGCGCCGGGTTTTGCTCTCGTCCCTGGAGGGCGCGGCGGTGACCTCGGTGCGCATTTCGGATGTGATGCACGAGTTTAGCCCGGTGCCCGGCGTGCGGGAAGATGTGTTGCAGATTATGCTGCAACTCAAGCAGTTGCGGATGAAACTCCACGATGTGGATACCGCCTACCTCTACCTGGAGGTGCGGGGCGAGGGGGTGGTGACCGCGGCGGATATCGTCGCGCCGCCGGAGGTGGAGATCGTCAACCCGGAACTCTACCTGTTCACGGTGGATGATCCCAACGTGGCCGTGGAGCTGGAAATGCGCGTGGAGCGGGGGCGGGGCTATTCCCCGGCCACCGAGCGCAGCCAGCAGTTGCCCATCGGGCAGTTGGCCGTGGATGCCATCTTTTCGCCCGTGCGTCGGGTGAACTTTGAGGTGAGTGCGGCCCGTGTGGGGCAGAGCACGAACTACGATCGGCTGACGCTGGAGATCTGGACCGACGGCACCCTGCGTCCCCAAGAAGCCCTCAGCCAGGCAGCTCAGATTCTGGTCGCTCACTTCGGCTACATCGCGGGCATCAAAGAGGAAACCCTGACGGCTGCCCCGGCCCCTGACGGGCATCCGCATCGCCTGACCAGCGAGATGATGGAGACTCCCATCGAGGAACTGGACCTTTCGGTGCGGGTCTTCAACTCTCTGAAACGGGCGGGCATCGCCACCGTGGGCGATGTGTTGGAGTTGTTGAGCAAAGGCGAGGCGGCGGCCAAGTCTATCCGCAACTTTGGCGAAAAGAGCCTGGAAGAACTCAAGCAGAAGATGCGCGAGAAAGGGTATCTGGCCGACGAAGAGACGGAATCTTAGGTGGTGGAGTAAAGTACGATGCGACACAAAGTAGCCGGAAAGAAACTCAGCCGGAGCAAGGATGCTCGCAAGGCGTTGCGGCGCAACCTGGTACGCGCGCTGTTTGATCATGAGCGCATTCGTACCACCAAGGCCAAGGCCAAGGTGGCCCGCCGTGAGGCCGAGCGGTTGATTACCATTGCCAAGCGGGGCAATGAGGCCGGCGGTGCAAAGATGGTGCATGCCCGCCGCATCGTGGCGGCCCGCCTGGGCGGCGCACCGGAGATCGTCAAGAAGTTGTTCGACGATATTGCGCCGCGCTACGCCGAGCGCCCCGGCGGCTACACGCGGATCATCCGCCTGGGCCCCCGGGCCAGCGACTCGGCCGATATGGTTTTGTTGGAACTGGTGGAAGAGTAAACGCTCTTGCTGTGGGGCGGCCTGTGCCACGCCCCCCGCGGCACATGGCGCGCCACACACAGCACATGGCACGCCACACATGGCACATTACCAGGCAATCCTCGCATACGATGGCACGGCCTTCCTGGGCTGGCAGCGCCAGGCGCAGGGGCGGACGGTGCAGGGCGAAGTCGAAGCCGCCTTGCAACGGTTGGGCTGGCAGGAGCGCACCCTGCGCTACGCCGGACGCACCGATACGGGGGTCCACGCCCTGGGCCAGGTGATCGCCTTTGCGCTGGACTGGCCTCACGGCACGGCGGCCCTGCAACGGGCCCTCAACGCCCACCTGCCGGCCGATGTGGTGGTGCGGCGGGTGGCGCTTGTGGAAGAGGGCTTTCACCCCCGCTACGCTGCCCTGGCCCGCCGCTACTGGTACTACCTATACCAGGCCCCCCAGCGGGATCCCTTTCAGGCGCGTTACGCCTGGCGGGTATGGCCCCCGCTGGAAGGGGAGCGACTGCAGGAGGCCGCGGCCGCCCTGGCGGGACGGCGGGATTTTGCCGCCTTGGGCACGCCGCCCAACCCCCGCGGCACCACGGTGCGCACGGTGTTCAAAGCGTCCTGGTATCCGCGGGCCGACGGGTGGGTGTTCGATGTGGTGGCCGACGCCTTCCTTTACCGCATGGTGCGGCGGATGGTGGCCCTGCAAGTGGCGGTGGCTCAGGGCCGGATGAGCCTGGCCCGGTGGCAGCGTCTGCTTCGGGAGCCTCCCCCGAACCTCGTTCAAGGGTTGGCCCCGCCCCAGGGGTTGTTTCTGGCCCAGGTGTGCTATCGCCCCGAGGAACGAACAGCCTGTGAGAGCAGCAAGCCCCCGGAGTTTCCGGGATTGGGAACGGTTTTGCGTTCGGTTGAACTGGAATCCCTTTGAGGGAGAGGTGTGCGGTGCAGAAGACATACTATCCGAAACCCGATGAGATCACCCGCGAGTGGGTGCTGATTGACGCCAACGATCAGAACTTAGGGCGTCTGGCCACCCGCATTGCGGCCATTCTGTTGGGCAAACACAAGCCCAACTACACCCCTGGCGTGGACAACGGCGACTATGTGGTCGTGGTCAACGCCGAGCGCATCCGGGTGACTGGGAAGAAGTTGGATCAGAAAATGTACTACCGGCACTCGGGGTACCCCGGCGGCCTGCGGGAGATCCCGTTGCGTGAGCAGTTGAAGCGGCACCCTGAGCGGGTCATTCGGGCCGCCGTGTGGGGGATGTTGCCCAAGAACCGCTACGGCCGGCGGTTGCTCAAGAAACTCAAGGTGTATGCCGGTCCGGATCATCCCCATGAGGCGCAGCATCCCCGCCGGTTGGAACTGTAGCCCGGTGATCCTGACAGGGAGTTAAGGAGGTTTTATGGCTGTGCGTTATTACGAAGGCGTTGGACGCCGCAAGGAGGCGACGGCGCGTGTGCGCATCATGAGCGGTAGCGGCAAGTTTGTGGTCAACGGCAAGCCGCTGGAGGAGTACTTCCCCCGCTTTGGTGATGTGGACTACATCCTGGCGCCCTTCCAGGTGTTGGGCGAGGCTCGCGCCAAGTACGATGTGAGCGTGGTGGTGCGGGGCGGCGGTGTGACCGGTCAGGCCGGTGCGGTGCGCCTGGGGTTGGCCCGCGCTTTTGCCAAACTGAACGAAGAGTACATCCCCACGCTGAAGAAGCACGGGCTGCTCACCCGCGACCCCCGCGAGAAAGAGCGCAAGAAGCCCGGCCTCAAGCGGGCCCGCAAGGCGCCCACCTACACCAAGCGCTAAAGCAACCCTGCCGCCTGGTTTGGGCAAACCAGTCTGCCGCGATGCGTTTCCGTTGCGCCTTTGGCCGCAAGGGAAGCGCGTCGCGGCTTTGCGGTTAGGCGCAGGTTGTGCGTGCGGCGTTTGCCGGCGCCATCTGTTGCCGGAAAAGCGAGGTCGTCCATGCCCGGTTTGACTTTGCTGGGGTTGGGCCCCGGCGATCCCAAGTATTTGACCCGCGAGGCCTGGGAGGTGCTTTCTCAGGCCGATGAGGTTTATTTGCGCACAGCGCAGCACCCCACGGTGGCCGGTTTTCCCGCAGGGTTGCGGGTGCACGCTTTCGATGACCTTTACGAGCAGGCCGATACCTTCGAGCAGGTGTACGAGGCCATCGTGACGGAAGTGCTGCGCCTGGCCCAGCGCCCCCAGGGGGTGGTGTACGCCGTGCCCGGCCATCCGTTGGTGGCCGAAGCCACGGGGACGGCTTTGCTCCAACGGGCGCGGGAGGCGAATCTCGAGGTCCGGGTGGTGGAGGGGTTGAGTTTTCTGGAGCCGGTGTTCCGCGCTCTGGGGCAGGATCCCTTCCCCCATATCGCTTTGGTGGACGCCCTGGAACTGGTGGCCCGCCACACGCCTTCCTTTCCGCCCTCGGCCCCGGCGTTGATCGCGCAACTGTATTCGCGCCAGGTGGCCGGGGAACTCAAACTGACCCTGATGGCCAACTATCCTGATGAGCATCCGGTGATCCTGGTGCATGGGGCCGGCACGGCAGACGAGGTGGTTGAGGAGGTCCCCCTGTACGCCATCGACCGCTCTCCGCATATCGGCCTGCTGACGGCTCTGTGGCTCCCCCCGCTGGCGCCAGAGGCTTCCTTTGAGGCGTTCCACGAGGTCATTGCCCGCTTGCGGGCGCCCAATGGCTGTCCCTGGGACCGCAAGCAGACCCACAAATCGCTGCGCAAGTATTTGTTGGAGGAAACTTACGAGGCGCTGGAAGCCATTGACGAAGAGGATTGGGACGCTCTGAAAGAAGAGTTGGGCGATGTGCTGTTGCAGGTGGTGCTGCACAGTCAGATTGCCTGGGAGGAAGGGGAGTTTACCCTGCCCGATGTGCTCTACGGGGTGACCACCAAGATCATCCGGCGGCACCCTCATGTCTTCAGCGAGGTCCAGGTGGACGGGGTGGAGGATGTGCTGCGCAACTGGGCGGCGCTGAAGGCGCAGGAAAAGGCCGCCCAGGGCAAGCCCTTGCCGGAGAGCGCCCTGGACGGCATTCCCAAGGGGTTGCCCGCGCTGATGCAGGCGGAGACGCTGCAGAAGAAGGCGGCAAAGGTGGGTTTCGACTGGGAAGACATCCAGGGGGTGTGGGATAAGGTGTTGGAGGAGCTGGAAGAAGTGCGCCAGGCCGCGACGCCCCAGGAACGCGCGGCCGAAATCGGCGACTTGCTCTTTGCTGTGGTCAATCTGGCGCGCTGGTACGAGGTGCGCCCGGAGGACGCCTTACGGGAGGCCAACGCTCGCTTTCGGCGGCGTTTTCAGGAGGTGGAGCGACGGGCTAAGGCGCAAGGCCGCCCGCTGGAGGAGATGTCGTTGGAGGAATTGGACGCGCTGTGGGAGGCGGCCAAACGTGAGGAGTAGGCGCGTCTATGCTTTGCGCCCCGCCCGGCCAAGTATCGCAGGGCCCAGCCAGGCGGCGCCCGCCAGCAGGAGGAGGACGCCGGCCCAGGCGCGCAGGAGACGCACAGGCTGTCCGGCGGGTGCGAGGACTTCTCCGTCCAGGGGCAGGACGGCCACGGGTTGCCATGCGTCGGGGGTGTTCTGGGAAGAGGGCGAGGCCACGTGCAGCCAGAGGCGACCCTGGTACGGCCCGGGGGCCTCGGCCTGAAGCCGCCATTCCAGGCGGACGGCGCCCCCCTGGGAGGCTAGGAGCAGCGTTTGCGGGCTGTTGGGCGAGACAAGCAGACCAGCCACTTCCAGGCGGGCCTGCAGGCGCAGGGCCGTGGGCGGTTCGAGGCACAGGCTCAGCGTGGGCGATTGCCCCCACAGCCAGCGCGTCGGTTGGCGGAGCACGATGCGCGGGCTCTCCGAAGCCCCCGGAGAAGGCAGGTGCACCTCCAGGGTGGTGGTGCGGGTGAGGCCGGGCCAGAAGGTGAGCCCGCCGAGCGCGAGGGCCCCCAGGAGGCCGAGCCAGGCCGCTATTGGTCTGAGGGAAGGAGGACGCATGGGACCATTATACGACGCCCTGGGCCGGTCGCGGTGGAGAGGAAGCGGGGGCAGGAAAAAAGGGTTTGCGTTAACATTCGGCGGGAGCACCCTTCTTTGGGGTCAGGGATGGTCCACATATCCGGCAAAAGCGGCCCAGGCCCCATGCGGCCCTACATGTAGGGGGCAACGAGATGCCGAGAAGGGAGCCTTAAAATTTTGTTTCCGTCGCGTTTCCCGCTTGCTTTTCGGGGGAAGATGTGCTACAATGTTGCCTCCTCTTCACCCCTATATCTTGGGGTTCGAGAAGGGGCAACCCCCATATATGGGGTCTCTGTATGCGTTGTCCGTTCTGTCATCAAGAAGGTAGCCGGGTGATCGACACTTCGCACGATGGTCAGGGGGGGATTCGCCGCCGGCGACAGTGTACCCATTGCGGGCAACGGTTCACCACTTACGAGCGCCCGCTGATGACCACGCCGCTGATCGTCAAGCAAGACGGTACGCGGGAGGAGTTCAACCGCGAAAAACTCATCCGCGGGATTCGCATCGCCTGCGCCAAACGCCCGGTTTCGGCGGCCGATATCGAGCGGCTGGCCGGGGAGGTCGAGGCGAAGTTGCAAGCATTGGGCAAGCCTGAGGTTTCTTCGCGGGTGATCGGCGATATGGTCATCGCCGGTTTGAAAGAGTTGGATCAGATTGCTTACATTCGCTATGCCATCGTGTATCTGGGGCTGGATGATTTGCATGCCCTTCGGGATGAGATTGATCGGTTGTTAGAGGGGGGATAATTTTTCCTTCGGCGCTGAGCGTGCCGTGGTCGTAAAGGGGATGGGTCACCTGCTGCCGATGGCCTTGGCGGCAGGGCACGATTTTCTTCCAGGAGGAGACGCTATGGCTCGCAAGTCCAAGATGGTGGACAAAAGTCGCTATGGCCTTTTGCCCACGCCGCCTTTGCCCGCTGGTCTGCCCAAGATCGAACTGACGGAGAACGCCCGGGCGGTGTTCTTCCGCCGCTATGTGCGCAAGGATTTAGACGGGCGTCCCGTTGAAACGCCAGAGGAAACCTTCTGGCGGGTGGCCTATCATGTGGCCAAGGTGGAGGAGCAATGGGGCAACGATCCTCTGGAAGTGGCCAAAACCTACTACACCAGGTTGCTGGCGCCCAAGCGGTTCTTCCCCAACTCGCCTACCTGGACCGGGGCGGGGACGCCTTTGGGCCAACTGGCGGCCTGTTTCGTGCTGCCCATCTCGGACGATATGGGGCGCAAGGATTCGGGGATCTTCACCACGCTGCGCAATGCGGCGCTGATTCAGCAGACGGGTGGCGGAAACGGCTTCTCCTTCTCGCGGCTGCGGCCCAAGGGGACGGTGGTCAAATCCTCGGCGGGCCAGGCCACCGGGCCGGTGGGCTTTCTGCGAGTGTACGACAAAGCCTTTGGGGAGATCGCTCAGGGCGGTTCGCGGCGCGGGGCCAACATGGCCGTCTTGCGGGTGGATCACCCCGATATTGAGGAGTTCCTCACCTGTAAGACCGATGAGAACGCCATCACCAATTTCAACATTTCCGTCGGCATCACCGACGCCTTCATGCGGGCTGTGGAAAACGATGAGGAGTGGGAACTGCGCTTCCCCGATGTGACCGACCCCAAGTATGATGACTTTGACGGCACGATTGAGCAGGCCGAGGCCGCGGGCATTCGCATCAAGACTTACAAGAAAGTGCGCGCCCGCGATTTGTTCCAGAAACTGGTGCGGCAATCTCACCACAACGGCGAGCCGGGTGTGCTCTTCCTGGATACGGCCAACCGTGCCAACCCTGTGCCCCATCTATACCCTTTGGAGGCGACCAACCCGTGTTTTGTGGCTGAGACGCGCATTGCGACGACGGAGGGTCTGATCCCTATTCAGGAGATGGCCGAGTCGGGGAGGCTTTACACCATCGTGACGGACAATCGCGCCCCTTGGGGAGGCAAGGGCCTGGCCGGAGGGCAAACGGGCACGACGCTGCGCCCCCAGGTGCGGGCTTTCAAGACCCGTGAGAACGAACCGGTGTTTCGCTTGCGCACGCGACACGGATATACGGTGGTTGCCACGGCGGATCATCCTTTCCTTACCCCGGATCGGGGGTATGTGGCGCTGGAAGCCCTGCGCCCGGGCGACCGGGTGCTCCTGCAATCAGGCGAAGGGGCATGGTCGGAAGAGGAAGCGTTGCCTCCCATGGAGCAGGTGGCCGCCGCGCAGGCCCAGATGGTCCTGGCTGGCGATTGGGCCTCAGGACATCGCGTTCAGCGCCAGGATTTTGCGGCTCAGTATGCTCACCTGCCTACGCGCTGGTCCAGGGAATTGGGGTTGGTGCTGGGTGTGCTGGTGGGTGATGGATGGCTAAGCCCCAAGAGCCATTCGCCGGTGGGGTTCACCTTTAGTGCCCCGGCGCTTCAAGCGCAAGTGCATGGCATTTTGCGTTCCTGGTTTGGCGAAGGGCACATCGCGGATCGTGGCTCTCTCACGCAGTTGACCTATGGCCGGCTGGCTTATGAGTTTTTCGTAGCCTTGGGCGTGCGCCCGGTGCCTTTAACCGAAAAGCGTGTGCCGGAATCCCTGTGGCGCGCCCCGCGGGAGGCCGTGATCGGCTTTTTGCAGGGTCTCTTTAGTGCCGACGGTTCGATCCAGGTGAACCTTAGAAAGCAAGATGCCACGGTGCGGCTGGCCAGTTCCTCCCGCGCGTTGTTGGAGGATGTTCAGTTACTGCTGTTGAACTTTGGGATCGTCTCCCGTATTCATCAGCGTCGGGCCGCTGGAACGGCCCGGTTGCCCGATGGGAAGGGCGGGCAGAAGGAATACCCGGTGGCCGAGCAGTATGAATTGCTCATTGGCCGCGAGAATCGCAACCGCTTTGCCAGAGTGATCGGGTTTGCCGACCCGGCCAAGCAGGCTCGTCTGGAGGCGTTCATCGAGCAACAGGCCCGCGGCCCCTATTGCGAGACGTTTGAGGATGTCATTGTCTCCATTGAGCCGGCCGGGCGGGCGGATGTGTATGACCTGGAAGAGCCTGAGACCCACAGCCTGATTGCCAATGGCCTGGTATGTCACAATTGCGGTGAACAATGGTTAGGGCCTTACGAAAACTGCTGCCTGGGCTCCATCAACCTGGCCCAGCACATCACCCCCGAAGGCGGGGTGGATTGGGACAAACTGCGCGAGACCACCGAGTTGGCCGTGCGTTTCCTGGACGATGTGGTGGAGGCCAACGCCTATGTACCCTCGGTGCCCCAACTGAAAGAGGCGGCCCATCGCGCCCGGCGCATCGGGCTGGGCGTCATGGGCCTGGCCGATCTGATGTACGCCAACCGCGTGCGCTACGGCGCGCCTGAGGCGCAGGAGTTCGCCGCCCTGGTGATGGAATTCATCCGCTACCATGCCATGCGCACCAGCATCGAGTTGGCGAGGGAACGCGGCCCCTTCCCGGCCATCAAGGGCAGCATCTACGACCCCGAGAACCTCAAATGGCAACCGCCCCGCTGGCCGCAATGGCTGGGCGAGGGCCCCTCGCGCGATTGGGGACGCCCGCCGCTGGATTGGGACGCCATCGTCGAGGGCATCCGCCAGCACGGGATTCGCAACGCCGCCCAGACCACCATCGCGCCGACCGGCACCATCGCCACGGTGACCGGGGTGGAAGGCTATGGCTGTGAACCGGTCTTTGCCCTGGCCTACATCCGCCATGTGAACGACAACGGCAAGGACCTGCAACTCACCTATGTCAGCCCCTCCTTCATGGCGGCCCTCAAAGAGGCTGGGCTGAACGAAGAGACCCGGCAGCGGGTCATTGACCAGGTGCTGGAGCAGGGCACCTGCCAGCACATCGAAGAACTGCCCGACTGGATCCGGCACACCTTCGTCGTCTCCATGGACATCACGGCCGAGGAGCATGTGCGGATGCAGGCGGCGCTGCAGAATTATGTCGATAATTCCATCTCGAAGACGATCAATTTCCCCGCCGACGCCACCCCCGACGATGTGGCCGAGGCGTACATGCTGGCCTGGAAGTTGGGCTGCAAAGGTCTTACCGTGTATGTCACCGGCTCCCGCGACAAGGTGGTGCTGGAGACCAAGGCCACGGCGAAGGCCAAAGGCAAGGAGGTGGCCCTGGCCCCCAAGACGGCGGAGGCCACCCTGCAGGCGCCGCCCCCCCCCACGCCGAGCAACCCCGCCTGTGGAACGAACCTAAGAAGCCGCGCCCTTCGGTGTTGCCAGGCTGGACCTACCGCATCGAAACCCCCCTGGGCCGCGCTTTCGTCACCATCAACGAGAACGGTGACGGGCAGCCTTTCGAGGTCTTCGTCAACACTTCCAAGGCCGGCTCCGAGACGGCGGCCATCTCCGAGGCCATCGGCCGGCTGATCTCTTACATCCTGCGCCTTTCTTCCACCGTCTCGCCGCGGGAGCGGCTGGAAGAGGTGTGGCGGCAACTCAACGGCATCGGCGGTGGGCGGGCGGCAGGCTTTGGCCCCAACCGGGTGCGTTCCCTGGCCGACGGCATCGCCCAGGCGTTGCGCCGTTACCTGGACCAGCCCAAACACTTCCACGCCCTGACGCCGGAGGACGAGGAGGCGCTCACCTTCAGCCTGCAAATGCCCTCGAGCGCCGGCAGCAACGGCAGCCCGGTGGCCGAAGCCGCCCCACCCGTACCCCTGCTGCCCGAGATGCAGCCCGCGGCGGAGTCTGGGAATGACGCGCCCTCCGGCGCTGACAAGCCGGCGAAACTGGATGTCCACCAGGTGGGCGACATCTGCCCTGAATGCGGCGCGGCGGCCGTGGTGTACACCGAAGGGTGCGCCCGCTGCTACGCCTGCGGCTACAGCGAGTGCAAGTAGCCCTCACACGGAGGTCAGGCATGGGCAAGCATCTCGTGTTGGTCGCCGGCAACATCGGCGCCGGGAAAACCTCCCTCACCGAGCGCATCGGGCAGCGCTTGGGCTGGCACACGGCCTATGAATCGGTCAGCGACAACCCCTACCTGGCCGACTTCTATGCTGATATGCGGGCCTGGGCCTTCCACCTGCAGGTGTTCTTCTTGGAGCATCGCGCCGAGCAGCACTTGGAACTGGCGCAAGACCCCCGCTCGGCCATCGTTGATCGCAGCATCTACGAGGATGCTCACATCTTCGCCCGTGCCCTTCATCATTTGGGCCACCTGGACGAGCGGGATTACCGCACCTACCTGCGGCTCTACGACCTGGTGGTGCGGCGGCTGCCCCTGCCCGACCTGCTCATCTACCTGCAGGCGCCGGTGCCCGTTCTGCTGGAGCGCATCCGCCGCCGTGGGCGGGCCATGGAGCAGGGCATCACCGAGGCGTACCTGGCCCTGTTGGACCGCTTTTACCGCGAGTGGCTGGCCTCGTTTGACCTTTGCCCGGTGTTGACCATCCGCTCGGATGATGTGAACTTCGTGGACAAACCGGAGCACCTGGATCTGGTCATCCGCCGGATGCAGGACAAACTTGCCGGAAAAGAGGAAATCGTCTTCTGACTCCGGAAGACTTTCCCCCGGACGAAGCAACAGGGCCGGTCCCGAAAGTGAGGGCCGGCCCTGAGTGGTTTCTGTCCCCCTGTGGGGGGGAGTGGCGAAGGGCGATTGGCGATTAGCGATTGACGGTGGGGCTCTTTTCAGGGGGGTGTTGGGCAGGGGTCAGCGCCAGCAACATTTCTCGCACCAGCCAGGCGGCCAGGACGCCGGTGGCTCCGTGGGGGTCATGGGGCGGGCTGTATTCCACCAAGTCGGCAGAGAGCACCCGGCGCGCGGGTAACGCCTGCAGAACGGTCAACACATCTTCCACGCGCCAGCCCAGCGGTTCCGGGTTGCCGGTGCCCGGCGCCAGGGCGAGGTCGAGCACATCCAGGTCTACGGAGAGATGGATACGGGCCTCGGCGGGCAGGCGCTGGATCCGTTGCAACAAGTCCTGGGGCGTGGGGGCCAGCAGGTGGAGGGAGCGCGCCAGGGCGAATTCCTCGCGCAGGCCGGAGCGCGCCCCGGCGATGATCAGGCGTTCCGGCCCCAGCCATTCCAACGCCCGCCGGGCCCAGGCGGCGTGGGAGTAGGGGCTGCCCTGGTAGGTTTCCCGCAGGTCGGTGTGGGCGTCCAGCACGATGAGGTGAAAGTTGGGATCAGCGACCTTTTCCGGGCTGAGAAAGGCCAGGGTGGCGGTGTGTTCGCCCCCTAAGTACAGGGTGAAGGGGGCCTGGGTTTCCAGTTGGGCGCAGAAGTCCCTCAGGGCGGGGAGATGTTCCCCGAGGTTCAGCGGTTCCTCCAGGACGAGATCGCCCCGATCCCAGAGGATGAGGTCCTCCAGGTCGCGCTCCTGGTGGGGGCTGTAGGTTTCAATGCTTTCGGAAAAGGTGCGAATGGCCTGGGGGGCGAAGGCTGCCCCGCTGCGGAAGGAGGCCGTGGCCTCGAAAGGAAAGCCCACGAGTTGCGCCTGAGGCGCGTTCGCGGCGGGGCGAGCCGCCAGGAAGGGTTGGGCAGGCCGCAGGGCAAAGGGCGCGCCCATGGCATCACGCCTCCAGCAGCCGTTGCACAAAGGGGGGCAGGGTGAAGGCCGCGCGATGGACGGCGGGGATGTAGTAATGGGTGGAGAGGTCCAAGGCGGCGAAGCGGCTTTCCACCTGGGGCCAGTCCAGGGTCATGGGGTCGAGGCCCTGGGTAGCCAGGCTGAAACTCCACAGGCCGGCCGGGTAGGTGGGCACATGACCCAGGTAGGCATGCACCTGGGGGAAATGGGCGCGCATGGCCTGTTGGGTGCGGGTAAGCACCTCCGGCTGCAGCCAAGGGGAGCCGCTTTGAGCGGCGATGACCGCCTCGGGTGCCAGGTTGCGTTGCACCAGGCCGTAGAACTCGGCGGTGAACAGGCGCATGGCCGGGCCGATGGGATCGGGGATGTCCAGGATGACCACATCGAAAGGCTCGGCAGAGCGTTCCAGGTAGGTGTAGGCGTCCTCGTAAACTAGGCGGGCGCGGGGGTCGTCGAAGGCGCCCCGGTGGATGGTGGTCAGGTATTCCCGCGCGGCGCGCACCACCTCGCGGTCCAGTTCCACCATGACCACCTGCTCAACCGGGTGTTGCAGGATGGTGCGCAACGCGCCGCCGTCGCCGCCGCCGATGAGCAGCACTCGTCCCGGGTGGGGATGGGTGAACAGGGGTACATGGACGAGCATTTCGTGGTAGGCCCACTCGTCGGCCTCGCTGGTCTGCACGGTTTCGTCCAGCCAGAGCATCCGGCCAAATTGGAAGGTGTCCACGATGTCGATGTGCTGGTAGGGGGAGCGCAGGGAGAACACCGGCCCGCGGACGCGCACGGAGAAGCGGGTGTCGGGCGTCCAGGCTTCGGTGATCCAGTCCTCAGGTTGTTCCTCCAGTTCGTCGCCCCAGAGCACCGCCGCGGCGATGGCGCAGCCGTTCTTGACCACGGTGTGCTCGGCCGAGGCCACATGGTACTCGTGGAGTTCCAGGCCGCGCACGGCAAAGGCCTCTTCCACACGCCGACGCACCAGGGCCTCGACCTCGGCGCGGGTGCCAATGAGGTGGCCTTCCATGATCATCCCGCGCCCGTTGGGGCTGAGGCCCAGGCCCACGGCGGCGGCCACGGTGGTGCCGGGCACATCGCTGCACGATTTCACATACACGGTGGGCACCAGGCTGCCCACGGGGAACTCCCGCAAGGGCACCAGCCGCGACCCTTGCGGCACGATGGAGGAGACCTTGATGAGGTTCAAATCGTGAATACCGGCGTCCATCAGGGCGTTGTCGAAAGCGGTCAGCCCATCCACGCCTTCGGCGTGACCGGAGGTCAGGGAGACATATTTCGGCAGGGTGATCATGGGTTACCTCGCAGGGCTAAACTTCAAACGCTTCCTCCACGCGGTGTACCACGCGCATGGGAGGCAGGGGCTTGAGTTCGCCGCGACTGAGGCGTTGCTCGGCGGGCGTCTTGGGCATGTGCTCTGGGGTGGGGTAAAGCACTTCAGCGCGCAAGGTGTACCGCCCCTGGTGCGGCGGAGGGAGATGGAGGGTGAAGGAAAGATGGGGCAGCACCGGCTCGATGACATCCACCGAGGCTACTTCTTCACCAGCCTCGTTGAGCACCAGGACGATCACATGGGGGCGAAAGCGAAAACGGGTGAGGTGCACCTCCACATCCAGCAGGCGTCCGCCGTCCAGGGGGGTGAGCAGCAACCGCTCAACGCGCACCTCCTCTGGGGCGGCAGCGTCCTCGCCGGGTTCCTCGAAAAAGGCCCGGAATTGATGCAGCGGTTCGCTGGGATCGAATGACAGACCGTCGGTTTTTTTGTCCATAACACACCTGCAAACTGGGATGGCTGTGGAGCCTTCCCCCGTGTCAGAGCGGCTCTGAAGGGCCGTTTCGTCAGTCTCCACAGAAAGGCCCCGTCGCGCCACGACAGGACCCGGCGCCTAATTATACTCGTAATCGAAGGTTTGGGGAAAGTTTTGTGCTCCATCGGGTCGCGTGCTACAATGAGGGCAGAAGGTGGCAAGGTGCCACGATCCAAAAGGAGGAGAGGGAACCGTGACTCAAACGGCCGATGTGGTCATTGTGGGCGGCGGGGTGCATGGGGCCAGTTTGGCCTTCCATCTGGCCCAAAAAGGCCTCAAGCCCCTGGTGGTGGAGCGTAAGTTCGTGGCCTCCGGCGCCA
This sequence comes from Anaerolineae bacterium, assembly GCA_011176535.1. Lineage (NCBI taxonomy): Bacteria > Bacillati > Chloroflexota > Anaerolineae > Anaerolineae bacterium. The sequence goes on from DUEP01000083.1 coordinate 28,111, forward strand.
CTGGGCGCTCCAGCGGTCTGGTGCGGATGCACTACGACCTGGATCTGGAATGCGAACTGGTGTGGAAGTCGTTTTCCTATTTTCGCCACTGGGACGACCTGGTGGGCAGCGGCTTGTGCGGCTTTGTGCGCACCGGCTTCCTCCGCATTGTGCCTCCGGCCTACGAGGAGGCGTTACGGGCCAATGTGGCCATGCAGCAGCGCATCGGCATCCCCACGCTGTTGGTCACCGCGGAGGATGTGCAGCGCCTGGCGCCCTACCTGCGGGTGGACGACTTCGCCGTGGCGGCCTTTGAGCCGGAGTCGGGCTATGCCGACCCGCCGGCCGTGGCGGCGGGGTTTCTCGAGGCGGCCCGCCGGCAGGGGGCGCGGTTGCTGACCGGCGTGCCGGTGAGCGCCATCCTCGCCGACGACAGCCGCGTGCGCGGAGTGCGCCTGGCCGACGGAGCGGAGATCCACGCGCCGCTGGTGGTCAACGCTGCGGGGCCGTGGGCGGACCGGGTGGCACGCATGGTGGGCCTGGACCTCCCGCTGACCACCTGGGGCCACGATGTGATGTTCGTGCGCCAGCCGGCGGAGGTGGAGCCCCTGCACCCGGCGGTGATCGACGACATCCATGAGATGTATTTCCGTCCCGAACAAGGTCGCCTGACCCTGGTGGGGCTGGAAGTGGGCAACCCCCTGGGGGAGGACCCGGACACCCCCACCGAACACCCCCATCCCGGTTTCGTGGAGCGGGCTATCGAGCACCTGTGCCGACGCATCCCCGGCATGGAGCAGGGTTCCCTGCACAGCGCCCATCGGGGCTACGACGGCCTGACCCGACCGGACCAGCGGGCCATCCTGGGCCCGGCGGGACCGGAGGGCTTCTGGCTGGATTGCGGTCACAGCGGTACAGGGTTCAAGATTGCCCCGGCCACTGGGCGCAGCCTGGCCGAGTGGATGGTGGACGGCGCGCCCCGAACAGTGGACATCCGGCCTTTCCGTCTGGAACGCTTTGCGCAAGGCCGTCTGCTGCGCGGCGAGCACCCTTACGGCGACATCTGGCGGGAGGGGTGAGGACGCCCAAGGCGCAGGGCGGCAGAACAGGAGGGTTTGGCCGGGATTTTTGGGGGCCAAACCTTCTTGTTTTCATCCTGGCGCGCATGGAATGGCGGAGAGCCCCTTAGCAAACGCCTTTGTAGGTCCCTCCGTCCACATTGAGCATCACGCCGGTCAGGTAGGAGGCGGCGGGGGAGAGCAGGAAGACCGCGGCGCGGGCGAACTCCTCCGGCTCGGCCATACGGCCCAGGGGGCTGGCGGCGCTTTGTTTGGCGATCTCCTCTTCCACCGTGGTGCCGTTTTGCCGGGCGCGATAGGCCATGAGTTCCATCACCCGCTCGGTGCGCGTCCAGCCGGGGAGGATGGCGTTGAAGCGGATGTTCTCCTGGCCCATCTCCAGCGCCAGGGTTTTGATCAGCCCGATGGTGGCCAGGCGCACGCTGTTGGAGAGGATGAGGTTGGGGATGGGTTGCTTGACGGTGATGGAGGTGATGGCCAGCACGCTGGCCGCGTCGGACTGCCGCAAGTAGGGCAGGGCGGCGCGGATCAGGCGCACATGGCTCAGGAAGGAGAGGTCAACGGCTTTCTGCCAGGTGGCTTCGTCGAAATCCTCGAACTGGCCGGCCGGCGGGCCGCCGTTGTTGGTCACCAGCAGGTCCAGGCCGCCCAGGGCCCTGGCGGCCTGCTGGATGGCCTGCTCCGCCCCCTGGGGGGAGGTGAGATCCTGAGGGACGGGAACCACCACCGCGTGCGGCAGGGCCTGGCGCAGTCGGGCGGCGGCCTGGTTCAGCCGCTCCGGGTCGCGCCCGTTGATCGCCACCCGGCATCCTTCAGCGGCCAGCACTCGCGCCACGGCAAACCCCAGCCCCCGGCTAGAAGCGGCCACAAAGGCACGTTTGTCTTTCAGTCCTAAGTCCATGGTTCTCCTTCTGGGAAAAGGTGTTCAACTTTCGAGATCGGCCACCAGATCGGTCAGATCGCGCTCGCGCAATAGGCGACGCTTCCACACATTGACCACCGGCACGATGTACGGCAGCAGCCGCAGGGAGTAGTAGGGCGGCAGGATGGGCACGCCCAGCATGTCGCCGTACAGGATGAGGGCAAACAGGTTTTCCAGGTCTGCCCGCTCCCGGCGCAGCGCGCGTTCCAGTTCATAGAATAACATACCATACAAAAAGCCGCTGACCCATTCGCGGACGGTTTGCCACAGGGTGCGCCACTTTGACATGGGGCCTCCTTTGCGCTAAACTAAGGGAAACTGCTTTGTGGAGGTACCGGTGAGCCTGGGACAGTTGTTGGCCATTGGGATCAGTGTGTTGCTGGGGGTGAACTATGTGGCAGGGATGGTGATGAACCGACGCAAGAGCATGGCCTTGTTCCACTGGCTGCGAGAGGGCACCCAAAGGGTGCTCGGCCCGGTGAGCGAGGCCCGCTGGATTGGCTCGGCCTCCTCGGGGGCGCGGCTCATCGTGGCCCAGGCCCGGTCACCTTTTCGCCGCGTGGAGATGATTTATCTCATGGCGACCCGGGAGCTGTTGCCCTTGTTCTGGTTGCAGCGTTTGCGCAACCGGCGCGATGAACTGATCTTCAAGGCGCTGTTGCGCACGCCGCCCGGGATGGAATGGGAACTGGTGCATCCCAGCGATGGGCGCACGCAGCGCCGCTTGGAAGCAGAGGGCTTCTGCGCCGGGCCGGACATCGAGGGGTGGCGGCTCTTCCACAAGGGCGAACTCAGCCCCGAGCGGCGGGAGCAAATCCAGCAGATGGCCCAACGGTTGGGGAGCACCCTGCGGGGCTTTTCGCTGCGGCGCGAGCAGCCGCACTTGATCGTGCGGCTGGCGTTGCCGGCCGATCTGAGCGCCTCGGCCGAAGCGCTTTTCCAGGCGCTGGCTGAGGGTTTGCGGCTCTGAGGCTTTGCCCCATGTGTCAATGGCAGGCCACCTGGGTTGTGGCCTGACGGAGGGCGGTAAACCCTTCTTCGGGGCACCAGCCGCTGTATTCCAGTTCGATGTAACGGTCGGTGTGCGGGCAGGTCCAGGCGATGGTGAGAAAGGTCACTGTGTGCCGTCGCAAGGGCAGCCCGCGGCGTTTTTGGTGCACCCGCACGGTGGCGGGGTGCCCGTTGACCTGAAAGGGTTGTGCCCCGTTGGGGGAACGTTTGGGCGGAGAGGGGGCGATACGGATGGTCAGTTCGGCGGCCCAGCGGTGTGCGGGATGATAGACCACATACCAGGCCCGCGCGGTCACGGCCCAGCGTTGCCCACCGCGCTCGTGGGTGGCGCTGACTTCCGGCGGGGCCAGGCCCTTTTCCAGTTCCCAGCCTGCGGGCAGCGCCAGCCGCAGCAGGCGGAGCGAGCCGAACACAAGGTTGCGCAGCCGGATTTCGTGCAGGATGACCTCAATGGGTTCGCTCATGGTGGTTGCCTGCCAAGGCACATTGGGCGGCCCCACAGCCGCCCAATGTGCCTTTGGGGGATGAGGTTGGGGATGTGGTTCAGGCGAAGAGTTGCTCGGCCACCCGTTTCAAGATGGGCACGCCACGGACCTCGGTTTCGTAGAGCGGCAGCACCGCGCGCACCATGGGGCCGAAAAGGCGCTCGATTTCTTCCATGTATTCGGCCTGCATCTTCACCCGGTTCTTGACGAAGGCGTCGGCGTCCTGTTGGATGGCCTCGGGGTCGATGCGCATGTTGACCACCACCCCGCCGATGGGGATGCCGAACTCGTCGAACCAGTTGATAAAGCGCCGGATTACGGCGATGGGCAGGGCCTCGGGCAGGGTGACGAAGAAGAAGGCGGTCAACTCGGGGTCGGTGAGCAGGGTCTTGGCCCGGTCCATGCGTTCCCGGAAGCTGATCAGGTAGTCCATCAGGGGGTCTTTCTCCTCCTCTTTTTTCGAGAAGGAGAGTTGCAGCCGCATTTTGCGGGCCTCTTCGCGGCTTTGCATCATTTTGTTGACCCAGAGGGTATAGACCGAGGACATGCCCAGCAGGCGGCGGGCGTTGGCCGTGGGTGCGGTGTCGAACACATACAGTTCGTACTCGTCGCGGAACATGATGTCCAGCATATTTTCGAACATGGCCGACTCTTCAAAGGCCGGGTTCATGGTGGCCGTTTCGATGAACTCGTCGGCGCGGCCTTTGATTTCGGCGTACTTGAGGAACCATTCGATTTTCTCGCGGATTTCCTGCTTGGAGCGCTCGATGGTGTCCTTGGTGTCGATTTCGTAAGCCCACAGGTTGGGCACGCCCTCGACCGGGGTGGGCTTGCCGAACACATCCTGGTCCAGCAAGCCGGAAAGGCTGTGCACCGGGTTGGTGGAGGCCAGGAGCACCCGCTTGCCCTGTTGGGCGAAGCCTACGGCCGCCGCACCGGCCAACACGGTCTTGCCCACGCCGCCCTTGCCGCCGAAGAACACATATTTCAGACGCGGCTTGCTGGCGACGAACTCTTTCATGCTCAAGCGTTCCTGGGTGGTTACGGGCGTGGTCATAGCGTTTCTCCTCCGAACATGGCTTCGGCCATGCGCGCGATCATGTCCAGGCCGGCGATGTCGCGCTCCATCTCCGGGATCTCGGCCAGCACCTGTTCCCCGAATTGCTCGCGGATTTTCGCCAGGTACTTTTGCTGCATTTCGTAGCGGTTGCGCAGATAGGCCGGCGCGCGCTCCGACAGGGCCACCTCTTTCGGGATCACGCGGTTGACGATGTACCCGCTGATGGGGACATCGTATTTGGCAAAGAGTTTCGCCGCCTTTTCGGTGTCGATGAGGATCATCTCCTCGGGCACCAGGACGAAGAAGAAAGCCGTCTTCTCCCGGTCGGTGAGGATGCCGGACGAGGTGGAGATGCGGTAGCGGATGTCCTGCAACTCGGCCAGGATCTGGTCCTCGGGCAGTTCGCTCTTGTGCTGGATGCGGGCGGCCATTTGCTCGTACTCGCGCATCTCCTCCCGCAGTTTGGTGATTTTGCTGATCCACTGGTCATACACGCTGGACATGCTCAGGTAGTACAGCGCATGCCCCAGGGGCACCAGATCGTAAATGTAGTAGTCGTAGCCCCCCTGGACGATGATGTCTACCACCTGGTCGAAGATGGCCGATTCTTCCATGGCGGGTTCGGCCGAGGCGGCCTGGATGTAATCCTCGATTTCCTGGGGGATCTTGTCAAAGCCGTACATATCTCGGATTTTCTGCCGGATCTCTTCCTGATAAGCCCGGATGTGCTCATCGGCGTCGATTTCCTGGGCGTACAGGTTGGGCATGATTTCCACGGCACCCTTGCCGTAGATGTCGCGTTGGAAGATGTCGGAAAGGGAGGCCTGTGGGTCTACCGAGAAGACCAGGACCCTTTTGCCTTGTTGGGCCAGCCAGTAAGCCGTGGCGGCGGAGAAGGTGGTCTTCCCCAGGCCGCCCTTGCCGCCAAACATGATGTAGCGGCGCTCGGGATGCTCGCGGAACACACGGGCTAAAGACATCGTGTCACCTCACGAAAGGGGGATTTAGGCCAGGGCGTCGGTCAGGTCTTTTTCGCGCAACATGCGGCGTCGCCAGGTGCTAATCTGCGGCACCACATAGGGGAGCAACCGCAGGGAGTAGTAGGGCGGCAGGATGGGCACTCCTAACAGGTCGCCCATGGTGATGAGGATGAACAGATGCTCCATGCTGCCGCGGGTCTTGAGCGCCTGGCGGGCCATTTCATGGGAGGCCATGCCGTAGATGAAATCCAACACCGCGGCTTTGGTCTTTTGCCAGAAGGACCGTTTTTCTTGTTCACTCATGGTGGCTACTCCTGAGAAAGGTTGGGGGATTCGCCGGCCAGGTAGGCGGCGATGAAGTCCCGCAGGGCGGGGAGGTTGAGGTGGGCCAGGGTGAACTGGCGTCCATCGGGCAAGAGCAGGCTGGGGATGCGCCGCACTTTGTGACGCCAGCAAAACCAAAGCCCATAGAGGCTCCAGGGGTTGACCCAGCGCACCCGCAGCCGTCCGGGGAAGCGATGGTGCAGGTAGGCCAGCGCGCGTCGCACGGCGTAGGCGACTTCCTGTTGGGCGGTCACTTCGTCTTTCAGGCGGGCCTGGGTGAGAAAATCTTCGGCCACAACGGCCCCGCTGGGAGCCAGGGGGAAGATATCGGTTCCGGGTGCAGCGATCACCCATAAATCCAGGATGGGGATGGCCAAGGGGTCACCTCACAGGGTCCGTTTTTTCCAGCCAGCGCTGGATGCACTGAGTGATACGCTCTTCGTCCCAGGTGCTCAGCCGCTCCTCACCGCCCACGATGAAGGTGGGGTAGCGCCGCACGCCGCAGATGGCCCACCACAGCCCCCGCAGGGATTGGGCATCGGTCAGGGGGATGACGATGCGTCCGGCAAAGCGTTGGGCGGGGTGCTCCACCAGTTCGGAAAGCCGCTCCCATTCCTTCTGCCACTCCGGGGGATAGGCCTGTAGGTTTTCGCGATGCACCTGAGTGCCCACGCCAGCCTCGTCCAGGAAGACCTGGCAGTGGGCGCAGTGCATCATGCTGCTGATGGTGTGGGCGACGATTTCGACTTGAAGCATGGTGGCGTTTTGGGAAGGGAGGAGGGCGGCGCGCCACCCTCCTCCCTCGAGGCCTCAGGGGAACGGGATGGACGAGGCGGTCATCAATCGCCCGTGGTGGCCAGCTGCCCGGCCTTGGCTTTGTTGAAGGCCTTGAGGCCGTCCAGCAGGAGCATCAGGGCCGCGATGACCATGTAGAGGCCAAAGGCGGCCGAGATCAGGTTGCCGATGATGAAGCCGGTGTTGCCTTGACCCCAACTCTGGACCACGCCCTTCCAGAGGGCGTTGTACACCGTCACATAGAGCAGGGCGGCCAGGGTGGTGATGTACATGAAGATGCCGGGGATGAAGGTCCAGTTGTAGGCCCGGCCTTCACTGGCCAGCCAGATGGAGAGCAACAGCAGGGCGATGCCGGCGAACACCTGGTTGGAGCCGCCGAACAGCACCCAGATCCACTGCCAGAACCCGAAGACGATGATGAACAGGGTGAGCAATTCGGCCACGATGGTGCCGAAGTGTGGGTTCTTGAAGGCGGGGATGCGGTCGCCCAGCAACTCGGCGCTGGCCACGCGCATGAAGCGCAGCACCAGTTGCATCACGGTCAGGGCCATGACCACCAGGAAGACGATGCCGATGGCCGACCCCAGGTCCACCGGGAAGCCGATGACATTCATGAAGTGGGCCATGCCGTAGACGAACACGCCGCCAGCCCCCTTGACCAGTTTGTAGCCCTGGGCCGGGTCGTAGAACTTGCCGCTCAGGGCGAAGGTGGCGGCGAAGATGGTGGAGAGGGTGGCCAGCACGCCTTCCATAAACATCGCGCCACCGCCCACAGGCAGAGCGTCGGTCTCCTTCTCCAACTGGCGGGCCGTACCGGAGGTGGAGACCAGCGAGTGCCAGCCGGAGATGGCCCCGCAGGCGATGGTGACGAAGAGGATGGGCCAGATGGGGCCTAAGTGGGGCTGCCAGGCGGTGATCCAGGCCGGGATCTCAAAGGAGGTGTTCACGCTGCCGGTGAAGGCGGCTACCACGATGCCCAGCATGGAGCCCACCAGGCCCAACAGCACGAACCAGAAGGAGGTGTAGTTCACCGGCTGGGCGAATTGCCAGATGGGCAACACCGAGCCCAGGTAGCAGAAGACCAACATCACGATGGCCCAGAAGAAGTTGGCCCAACTCATGTCGCCGTAGCCCAGGGGGCGGTGGATGAAGGGATCGGGCCCCAGACCGTTGATCCACTTGACGAAGTTCTGGGCTGGGGCCGTAGTGCCGAACCAGATGCCCGCCAGGGCCAGCAGCACGGTCACCACCGTGGTGACCATGAGGTCCACCTTCCAGCGGTAGGTCATCTGGCCGGCCAGGACCCCGGCGATGACCAGGATGATGAACCCGACCGGCGCGATGGGTTTGGCCAGGATGGGAGCGATGAGGGCACCGAACGCGCCCATGATGAGCAGCAGGTAGATGTACAGGAACGAGAGCAGCAGGCCGCGGGCCCGTGGCGAGATGAAGCGGTACGATAGCCCACCCATGGTCATACCGTCGTTCCGCATGGCCAGCATCGCCGAGCCGTAGTCCTGGACCCACCCGATGAACAGCACGCCCAGGAAGATCCAGATGATGGCCGGCAGCCAGCCGTATTGCACGGCGACGATGGGGCCCACGATGGGACCTAAGGCGGCGATGGACTTGAACTGGTAGCCGAACAGCACGCTGGCGCTGGCCGGCATGAAGTCCACGCCGTCGTTGTAAAGCGTGGCCGGGGTGGCCCGTTTGGGATCGGCTTGAATGATCTCGCGATCCACCTTCTTCGAATAGATCTGATAACCACCGATCACCAAGACAATGGAGACAATGAGCATTACAAGTGCCATGGTTCC
>DUEP01000084.1 GCA_011176535.1 Anaerolineae bacterium
CAGCGAGGCGACAAGGTGCTCCTGGTTTCTTCGGCCCCCACGCTGCTTCTGGAAGCCATCGCCCGGCACATCGGCGCCGATGCGGTGGTGGGCACCCGCCCCGCCCTGAGCCACGGACGTTACACCGGCGGCATCGTGCCCCCCGTTTGCATTGGCCATACAAAGCGCACCCTCACTGAGCACACCCTCGCCGCCCTGGGCTGGGAGGTGGATTACGCTGCCAGTGCGGCCTATGCCGATTCCATCACCGATGTGCCTTTGTTGGAGATGGTGGGCTATCCCCACGCCGTTTATCCTGACGCAGCCTTGCGCGCCCTGGCCCGACAACGCCATTGGCCCATCATCGACGCCCAAGCAGGGTAACCGCGCCCTTTTTGGAGGACCTGTCCATGACCCAAGGAAAACCCATCTCCGCCACGGCGGCATGGGGTCTCATAGTGCTTGCCCTGATCCCCATGCTGGTCTTGCCGCCGAAAGCGGCAGACGACTTCAGCACCCTCTTGCTCCCCATCCTGGCCTGGGCCGCCGTAGCGCTGAACTACTGGGTGCTTCGCCATCTGCACCCTACGCTCCCTGACTATCGTCTGGTGCGTTTGTTGCTGCCGGCAAGCATCCTCTGGGCTTTGGGCGAGACCACTTGGGGCGTGCTCCATTTCCTAGACATGGAAACCGATCCTTCCGTGGCCGATATCTTCTGGCTCTTGGGCAACGCCACTTTCCTATATGCCCTGGGGAGTGCTTTACGCTGGTACCCCCAACGCCAAAGCCCTTCCCTACGTCGCCTGCAATGGGGGGTATTGCTGGGAATCCTTCTGCTCAGTAGCTATTTTATCCTCTGGCCAATGGCACAAGCGTTCACGCTGGAAGATTGGAAGGATTTTTTTCCAGCCATGCTTTACCCGATCATGGACGCCGCCCTGCTCATGGCCGTGGCGAGCCTCACCCTCCGCATGCGCCGCGGCCAATTGTGGCGTCCCTGGATGCTCATCGCCCTCTCGGTGGCCGCGGCCAGCCTCGCCGACCTGCTTTATATCTACCTGGACTGGAACGACCTTTACTACACCTCACAAGCCCTCTGGCTCTCCCGGCTGACCGACTGGCTGTTCCTGGTGGATTACATCCTTTACGGCTGGGGGATGGTAGAACTGCGCCGCGCCTGGCGGCAGATGACGCGGCTGGGAGCGCCTGGGCCACGCCCTGTCCAGCGTCCCAAGACCTTCACCAACGCATTGGGCCTGCTCTACCTCGACCAAGAAGACCGGGTGATCGGCTTCGCCGGCGTGCTGTGGGAGCAAGGGGCTCACCCCCCTGCCCTGGAAAAACCTGTGCGGGAAGCCTGGCCGGAATCCACTGCCCAGGAAAACTGGCAGGTTCTTCTGAACACGCTTCGGCTTGAAGGAAAGCTTTTCCCCTCGGCGCTGAGCCTTCCGGCCCGGGACGACCAACGGATGACCTGCTGGATCTCCAGTGTGGCCATCGCGCCCGGCGGCACCTACGAAGGGGCCAACTTGCTTTTGCGCGGCTACCAGCCAGGCCTGTTCGATCCCTTCCTGGGGTTGTCTCCCGAAAGCACAGGGCTGGCCCGCTTTCTGGCGCGGGAAACCGGGGTGACGATCCCGGACTACCGGCAAGCCATGCACGATTATGTCCAAGGCCTCTGGCGCGCCCTCATGCTCACCCTGACGCAGCAATTCGGGCCTGAGCGAACCCAGGAAGTGGTCCACGAAATCCAACAGGCCCACGAAGAAACCTTTCAACTGACCCCCCAGCACATCCGTTTGACCGAACCGGCAGCCGCCGAGCCCAACCTGGAGGCCCTCCGCCGTCTTTATCAGGAACTCCTCAACGACCTGCAACGCCAGGCCGCGCGTTTGCTCTCCCCCCCTGTGGCCCTGCACGAGATGACCAAGGCCGAAAGCCGAATGGAGGACAGTTTGCTGTGGATGGCCGAAGAACTCGGCCTGCGCTTTCGAAGTTAGACGGCAGCCGGGCACCCAAGATGCCCGACCACCCAAGCCTCACGACCAGGCCTGACGGGCCGTGCACCTGTCAGGCCTGGTCGTCTGGCGTCAACATGCGGCGCAAAAAGTCCAACGCCACTGCCGCGGCCCACTGGGGTGCCAGCCCAGGTGGGCCAGGGAACACCTTCTCGCCCTCCCGCTCCCCCTGAGAGGTCAGGCCCTTGAGCCACAAGCGGTGCATGTCCCTGTCTGGGGTGAGCAGGATGCCCAGGGCCAGGGTCGCCTTTTGGGTGCGGTACAGTCCCTCCAGGGTCCGGAGCACCGCCGCCCAATCCTCGGCAGGCAATACCTTGCCTTCGAGCAGCGGCGCGTCGGCCAGGGTCAACCGGCGGATGAGTTCCCCATGGCTGCCGCTTTCCACCACCACCAGGGTGTGCTCCAGAGCACGCAGGCGGCGCACCACCACCCCCTCCAGCGTCTCCTCATCCACGCCATAAATCGCCTTCCCCAACCGGCGGCGAATCTCGGTTTCCACCGCGCGAATCATGGCCAGGGCCTGCGCCTCATCGTCGGCCTTGGCGGTGATGCGCACATCCACCTGCGCCGGATGGGCCGCCAACCCCACGGTGGGGTTTCGCCCCCGCTCCAGGTCGGCGATGCGTTCGTCGATGACCGACTCCGAGATGCCCGCCGTGTGGAGCACCCGCGCACGGATGACGCCCCGCAACCCAAAACGCTCTCGCAGGTAAGGCAGCACCTGACGGTCGAAAATGGTTTCCATCTCCCGGGGGACACCGGGCAGGGAAATGACCACCCCCTGGTCGGTCTCCACGGCAAACGAGGGGGCCGTCCCCACCTCATTGGGCAGCACCCGCGCGCCCTGGGGGATATACGCCTGCCGCTTGTTGTTTTCGCTTGGGATGCGGCCATAGCGGCCATAGCGGGCCACCAGAGCATCCCACAAATCCTGTTGGAAGACCAGCGAGCGCCCCGCGGCCTGGGCCACCGCCTCCCGGGTGGGGTCGTCCACAGTAGGCCCCAAGCCGCCGGTGGTGATGACGATATCGGCGCGCGCCAACGCCTCTCGAATGGCTTCGGCGATGCGCTGCACATTGTCGCCCACCGTGATCATCCGGTAAAGGTTTATCCCGGCGTCGCGCAGCCGTCGGGCCAGAAAACGCGCGTTGGTGTCCACGATTTCCCCCAACAAAAGTTCTGTGCCAATGGTGATCACTTCGGCTGTGGGCATGGCCACTCCTTGAAAAGATGAAAGCCCGGGCAAACCCGCCAGGCTCGCCCGGGCGGCGGCTCCTCACACCACATTGTATTCTCGAATTAGGCGGTCCTCCTCAAAGCGGGCCAGGTCCAGGCTGGAAACATCCACCGTTTTGGCCTCGCCATCCAGCAGGATTTCGCTCATCAGCAGGCCGGCCACCGGCCCATGCATAAACCCATGGCCGGAGAATCCGGCGCACACATAGAACCCTTCTACCGGAGTCGCACCGAAGATGGGATGGGCATCAGGGGTCACCTCGTAAAGCCCGGCCACGCGACTGGCCACCCCGGCCCGCTCCAGCAGGGGAAGCCGCGCCATGGCCGCTTCCATGTGCACTAACTCCCACTCCCGATCCACGGACTGGTCAAAACTCGGTTTCTCGTTCGGGTTGGACATACCCGTCAGCAACCCGCGCCCCTCAGGATGGAAGTACAGCGACTGGGCGAAATCAATGACGAAGGGGAAATCCGGGGGGATGTCCAGAGGCGTGGTCGTCAGCCACTGCCGGCGCAGGGGGGTGATAGGGATCTCCACCCCGGCCATCTTGCCGATGACCCCGGCCCACGGCCCGGCGGTGTTGACCACCACCGGCGTCTCGATGCGCCCCTGAGCGGTCTCTACCGCCACCACGCGTCCACCCCGGACCTCAATGCCGGTGACCGCGACCCCGGAAACGGCCTGCCCCCCCAGTTGCGTGGCCCGCTGAATGTACCCCATCACCACGCCGTTGGGGTCCACCAGGCCGTCTTTGGCGTAAAAGGTCCCTGCCAGCACATCATCCAACCGCATCATGGGCAGGCGTCGGCGCACCTCATCGCCGCTCAGCCACTCCGTCATCACCCCCAGGCGATGTTGCAGGGCCACATTGCGCCGAAACGCCGCCACATCTTCTTCCCGCGTGAGGAAGAAGAGATACCCAATCTGACGATAGTCAATGGGATATCCGATCTCCTCCTCGAAGCGCTCCAGCATGGGCAGGCTGACCAGCGAAAGGCGGATGTTGATTTCGGTGGCAAACTGGTAACGCACGCCACCGGCGCAACGGCCCGTGGCGCCCATGCCAAAGAAGTCTTCTTTTTCCAGCAGCACCACCCGGCGCTGCCCCCGGACGACGAGATGATAAAGGGTACTGGCCCCCATTACCCCACCACCGATGATCACGATATCGGCTGTTTTCGGCAGTGTGTTCATCGCGAACTCCTCTGGAGGGACGAAAGCGATTGGCGATTGGCGATTTGTGGTTAGCGGGTCACCAGGTCACCCGTTGCCCCAGGCCCTCTTCGAGGGCGTTGCGCAGGGCCACGCGGGCGGTCAGGGCATCCTGGACGGCCACGCCCACCGACTTGAAGAAGGTGATCTGCTCCGGCGAGGTGCGTCCCGGCTTGCGCCCCAGCAAAATTTCGCCCAACTCGGCGTGGATGTGGGCCTCGGTGATGCGTCCGGCGCGCAGGGGCTGGATCAGGTCCCCCGCTTCGGCCAGAGCGGCCTGGCGCGAATCCACCACCACCAGGGCGCGGGCCACGGTCTCCGGAGGCACCTCGGCCATTTCGGGGGTATACGCGCCGATGCCGTTGATGTGCACGCCCGGCTTCAGGTCCTCGTCGGCGAAGACCGGCCGGCGAGAGGTGGTCGCCGTGCAAATGACATCGGCCTCGGCCACGGCTTCGCGGGGCGAGGCGGCCACACGAACATCTTGTGGCACCGGCCCCTTCCCGGCCACATCAGCGGCCAGGGCTTCGGCGCAGGCCCGGTCCAGGTCGAACAGCCACACCCGTTCGATGGGCCGAACCGTGCAGACCGCCTCGATTTGCGTGCGGCCCTGTGCGCCAGCGCCGAAGACGGCCAGCACCCGGCTATCAGGGCGGGCCAGCACATCGGTCGCCGCCCCCGAAGCCGCTCCGGTGCGGATGGCGGTCAACGCCCCCCCCTCCAGCAAGGCCAACGGACGTCCCGAGTTGGCCTCCAGCACCAACACGGCCGCATGGATCAGGGGCAACCCCCGCTCCACATTGTGCGGGAACACCGAAACCACCTTGACCGCCAGCGCCTCCTCCTGAGAAGTGTGCACATACGCCGGCATGAACAAACTCACCCCTTCATGGGGCGCCACCGGCAACGAGAGGCGCAACGGCACCTCGGCTTCCTCTGCCGAGAGCGCCTGGTAGGCCCGTTTGACCGCCTCAATGGCCTCGGCCATGGGCAAGGCCCGCAGGACATCGGTCGCGCGCAAAACCAACATGGCAGCCTCCTCTACCGCACGGACAAATGGCAAACAATGTTCCGGGGTCAATGATACCCTTCCCCCGGCAAAATTTCCAGCGGTCGCCGTTGGAGGCTCAACGACACCCACCGCCTCTCTCAGAGCAATCAAAAGAGGCGCAGCCGCCCCCAACCCGACCACGCCTCCCTTCGCCCGTCAACAACGTGGTGCCTTGCCGTGCCTGTAAGGGTTTGGGCTACTCCATCCCCAGGTAGGTCTTTTGTACCATTTCGTTGTTGCGCAAGTTCTCGGCCGTGTCGGCCAGCACAATCTCGCCCGTGCGCAACACATAACCTCGATGGGCGATAGAGAGAGCCATCAAAGCATTCTGCTCCACCAACAACACCGTCGTGCCCTGCTTGTTGATTTCCACAATGGTGTCGAAAATGGTCTCCACCAGCACCGGCGCCAGGCCCATGGAAGGCTCGTCGAGCAACAACAGGCGCGGGCGGGCCATCAGGGCCCGGCCAATGGCCAGCATTTGCTGCTCACCGCCCGAAAGGGTCCCCGCCACCTGATTGCGGCGCTCCTTAAGGCGAGGGAACAACTCGTACACCCGCTCCAGGTCCTCTTTGATGCCGGCTTTGTCGTTGCGGATATAAGCCCCCAGGTCAAGGTTCTCGGCCACGGTAAGGCGAGCAAAGATGCCGCGGCCTTCAGGCACCATGGAAACGCCCTTGTACACGATTTCATGCGGCTTATAGGGGGCCAGGTCCTCGCCCTCCAGAATAACCTTACCATGCTGGGGCTTTACCAAGCCCGTGATGGTACGCAGGGTGGTAGTTTTCCCTGCGCCGTTGGCTCCAATCAGGGTCACGATTTCCCCCTGCTCGACGGTCAAACTAATGCCCTTCAGCGCCTCGATGTTGCCGTAGAAGGAATGGACATCGTGCAGTTCCAGCATAGCCATGGGCAATTCTCCCAAAAGCAAGGTTATCAGGCTAAGCCGCCACCGCGGTGGCCGAGCCCAGCCCAGAGGCGGCCCCACGGCCCAGGTAAGCCTCAATCACCCGCGGGTTCCGTTGAATCTCTTCCGGTTTCCCTTCGGCGATCTTGGTGCCGAAATCCAGAACGGTAATTTTCTCACTGATGGTCATGACCACCTTCATGTCGTGCTCGATGAGCAGGATGGTGATCCCTAGCTCATCGCGCAAATGCTCGATGAACTGAATCATTTCGGCGGTCTCTTGCGGGTTCATCCCCGCCGTAGGCTCGTCCAGGAGGAGCAATTTGGGATCGCTGGCCAGCGCACGGGCGATTTCCAGACGACGCTGGGCACCATAAGGCAGGTTACGCGCCAGTTGATCGCCCAATCCGGCCAGGCCCACGAAGCGCAGCAAGCGCCGCGCCTCATCCAGGGCGAAGCGCTCATCCTTGTGGAAGCGGGGCGTGTGCAGAATAGCGTCCCACCAACCGTGGTGCAATCGCGGATGCATCCCCACCATAATGTTCTCCAGCGCGGTCATGTTGGGGAAGAGGCGAATGTTCTGGTAAGTGCGTGCAATACCAAGGCGGCTGATACGGTCGGTGGAAAGCCCCTGAATCTCCACGCCGTTGAAGAGGATCTTGCCTTCTTCCGGTGTGTAAAATCCGGTGATGCAGTTGAAAAAGGTGGTCTTTCCTGCGCCGTTCGGCCCGATGACGCTGGTGATGGAGCGCTCTTCGATCTCAAAGTCCAGGTTGTTCACCGCCACCAAGCCGCCAAAGCGCTTGGTCACGCCTTGAGCGATGAGGATGGGTACCATAACATGCCTCCTAATCCGTGCTGGCCGTCTCGTGCAGTTCACGGCGACGCACCGGCTCAGGCCAGAACCCTTCGGGCTTGAGCAGCATCATGGAGATCAGCGCGATACCGTACATCAACAGCCGGTACTCGGCGAATTCGCGCAGCAATTCCGGCAGGCCCACCAACAGCAGCGAGCCGACCACCACGCCGGGCAGGCTCCCGATGCCGCCCACGATGATCAGCGAGAGCACATTGATGGAAATCAGCAGGTTGAAACTGTGGGGGAAGATGGAGCCTACCTTGGCGGCGAAGATCGCGCCGCTCAAGCCCGAGAAGGACGCGCCAAAGGCGAAAGCCGTCAGTTTGGTGTTCACCAGGTTGATGCCCATGGCCTCGGCCACATCTTCGTCTTCCCGCATAGCCATCCAGGCCCGCCCGAGGCGCGAATCCCGCAACCGCACGGCTACGAACCAGGCCAGGGCGATACCCGCCAGGATCAGGTAGTAGAAATGCTGCGGTTTGAGGAAGACAAAGGAGCCGATAGAAGGCTGCGGAATTTGCAAAATACCCTGCGCGCCGCCGATGTAAGGCTTCAGCCAGTCCGAGAGGGCCAGGATGCGGATGATCTCACCAAAGCCCAGGGTGACGATGGCCAGGTAATCGCCGCGCATCCGCAAGACCGGGATGCCCAGCAAAATCCCCGCGGTCATCGCCACCAGCACCGAAATCACCGCCGCGATCCAGAAAGGCAAATGCGCCACGCCTAAAGGGCTAGTGGAGGTCAACACGCCGGTGGTATAGGCGCCAATGGCAAAGAAGGCCACATACCCCAGGTCCAGCAGCCCGGCGAAACCGACCACGATGTTCAACCCAAGGCCCATCAGGGTGTACAGCCCCACCATATCCAACACATCGGAGAGGTAGGAGCCCACGAAATAGGGCAGATAAAGCAACCCGGCCACCCCCAACGCCACCGGAAACCAACGTTTGAACAGCACCTCTTTGCCGGTGGCCGGCGATTGCTGGACCATGGCCGTTTGCAGCGCCTTCCGTTTCTCGCTCCACCACACCAGGCCGATGACCAGGGCAAAAGTGACCACGGCCCCCAGGGGATTGAGCCCCTGCACCTCCACGAAGGGGAGCAGCAGGGATTTGATGGCCAGTCGGCGCAACAAATCCGAGAGCAGGCCCACCAGGGCCGTGATCAGGAAAGCGTTCACCAGAGCCCGGCGCCACAAATCGGGGAGCCGATTCACCACCGAAGCCACCACGGCCATCGCGGCGGCAAACAGGATGAGCAGCACGAACCCCACCCAGGGGCCTTGCCCAAACCGCAGCAAAGCGTACAGTTCAGGCGAAGCGTGGACGAACACAAAGCGGAAGTCGATCCACTGGCCGAGCAGGGGCACCAACCCCAGCATCGCGCCGCCCATGCTGCCCACCAGGGCGCTCAACCCCACCACCTGGGCGCCGCTCACCTCTTCCTGCAACCGCTGAGCGAACAGGTAGCCCAAACCGGCAAAGGTGAGGATGAGAATCACATGCCCCAGAGAAAGCAGGCTCTGCGAATGGTAAGCGATGATGGCCCGCTTGCTGGAAGATTCCACCAACCCGACCAGAGTGACATAGAGGGCAATCACCCCCGTCAGGAAGCCGTACCATACCGCCTGCTGAAGAGGAGTCTTTTGCTCACGCATGGTTGCACCGCCTCATGATCAGGCTTTCTTTTCGGAAAGACGCTCACCCAAGATGCCCGTGGGGCGGAAGATGAGCACCGAGACCAGAAGGGTGAAGGCAATCACATCCTTGAGTTGATAGGACGCCGGAATGCCCAACCCTTCCAGGATCAACCCAGGGCCTAAGGCCTCGAAAATGCCCAGAAAGAAACCGCCCAACATAGCCCCGGGGATGTTGCCGATGCCGCCCAGCACCGCCGCTGTGAAGGCTTTGATGCCGGGGATAAAGCCCATAAAGAAGTGCACCTGTTTGAACACCAGGGCATAGAGCACGCCAGCCACGCCAGCCAACGCAGCGCCCAGCACAAAGGTGTTCACGATCACCCGATCCACATCAATGCCCATTAAGGCGGCCACATCTTTGTCCTCGGCCACAGCGCGCATGGCTTTCCCCATCTTGGTGTACTGCACATACACATACAGGCCCACCATCATCAAAATCGACACCGCGATGACTAGCAGGTGCACTTTGAGGATCTTCAGCCCGAAAATGTTTGTCTTGCCCGCAAAAATGGCGACTTCCGGATACACGCTCACCCCGGAGCCGTACAGCCCACGGAAGGTGTACTCAATCGTAAAGGAAGCGCCGATGGCCGTAATCAAAGGCACCAGACGGGGAGCTTTGCGCAGCGGACGATAAGCCACGCGCTCGGTAATCACCGCGACCACCACCGAAGTGACGACCGCCAACAGAGTGACCAATAAAAGCGAAATAATCGGATGTGCGTTATAAATGCCGTACTGATCCAGTTTGAAAGCGAGGAAATACCCCG
>DUEP01000085.1 GCA_011176535.1 Anaerolineae bacterium
GATGTCTACGGCTCCCCCGGCGACTATCTGGGCTCGGGCATGGACGGGATGGCTATCTATGTCCACAACAACGGCCAGGATCAGTTGGCCCAGATCACCAAGCGGGGCAAGTTGGTGGTGTATGGCGATGTGGGGCAGACCTTCGGCTACGCGGCCAAGGGCGGCGAGATGTACATCCTGGGCAACGCGGCCGGTCGCCCGCTCATCAACGCGGTAGGGCGGCCGCGAGTGGTCATCAACGGCACGGTGTTGGACTACTTGGCCGAGTCCTTCATGGCCGGCGATCCGTTGGACGGCGGTGGGTTCGCCATCCTTAACGGAATGACCGTGGACGCCGACGGCCAATGGGTGCCTCTGGAGACGCCTTATCCCGGCGGCAACCTGTTCTCCCTGGCCTCGGGTGGGGCCATCTACCTGCGCGACCCGTACCGGCGGGTGCAGGAAGGGCAACTCAACGGCGGCGAGTTCGTCGAACTCAGCGAGGCCGACTGGCAGACCATCCGACCCTACCTGGAGGAAAACGCCCGCCTGTTCGGCCTGAGCGTGGAGCGCTTGCTCACCGTGGACGGCGAGCGCCGGGCCCCGCACGAGGTGTACCGCAAGGTGCAGCCGGCCCGCGTGCGCGAGTTGCAGGCCGAAGAAGCCTGGGTGCGCGGCGAGCACCATTAGCCGCGCCAGAGCGAAAAAGCCAGGCCCCAGGAGCCTGTTTTCTCCTGGGGCCTTTTTTTATTTTCTCTTCCATCATCGCCACGGTTTGGGCTGTTTCGGGTTTTTCCTGTGGCCCCTGTTGCCGCTCTACTTCCTGTTCCGCTGGCTTTTCCGGTAAACGCCGTGCTGTCGGGCTGGGGAGGTTGGAGGGGGCAGGCGGGCGGAAAGCCATTGGGTGATCGCCGCATCGACCTGGGGCAGGGCTTTAGCCACAGATGGGCTGAGGAGGGTTTCGCCTGGATCCAGCCGCTGTATCTCGATCCCCAGGATGTGGATCTCTTCTGGAAGGGGATGACCCACCTTTTGGGCCAACAGCAGCGTCTCGGCCAGGCCCCAGCCGTGGGCCGAGGCGTGGCCGGCGGCGAAGGCCTGGGCCTGCTCGGGGGTCAGATGATGTAGGGTGCCGGGCGGCGCGCCGGAGCGCACGGCATCCACCAGCAGGGCGGCGCGGGCTTCGCCCAGCGGCCCCAACAGCGTCAGGCCGGGGCTTTCCAGGATGAGCACCCGCACCTGGGGGTGGTTCGCCAGATGCGGGTGGGCCTGCACCCAGCGAGCGACGGCCTCCAGCCCCACGGCGTCGTCCCCGCGCAACCGCTGGCCGAGACCGCAGACCAGCAGCGGCGGCGTCATGCGCGCTCCACCTCCAGGCGTAGGAAGTGCGTGGCGCAGGAGATGCAGGGGTCGTAGGCGCGGATGAGGTGTTCACAGGCCAGGGTGGCCTCCTCGTGGGGCAGCTCGAGGATGGCCGGCGCCAGGGCGCGCAGGTCTTCTTCTATGCGGGCCAGGTTCTGCGCGGTGGGCGGTACGATGCGGGCGAAGGCAATGCGCCCGGTGCTGTCCACCTGGTACCGGTGGTAGAGCACGCCACGCGGAGCCTCGGTGGCCGCCGCCCCCTCGCCATTGCGGGGGTGGGCGCGGATGCGGCTGGGGCCGCTGGGCTCCCAGCGCTGGGCGATCTCCAAAGCCACGGCGCAGGCGTGCACCATCTCCACCGCCCGGGCCAGCAGGGAGCGGTAAGGGTTGCGCTCCACCGGGCGGAAGTTGATTTCCTCGGCCGCGGCGCGGGCGAGGGGGTGCAGTTGCTCGTAGTTCAGGTTGAAGCGGGCCAGTGGGCCGACCATGTACGGGTTCCCCGCGCGGGTGCGGCTGTGCAGGGCGCTGGAGTGGGGCACTTGTTCTTCCAAGTAGCCGTGCTCGAAGTCCTCTTCGGAGAGGTCGCCGTGCACCGAGGAACGCAGTACGCCTTCCAGGATGGCATACTCCTCGGAATGGTGCAGGGCGACGAATTCCGCCTCCACCTCGAAGTCGGGGAAGGGCAGTCCCGCGGCCCAGCGTACGGTTTCCTGGGAAGCCTGCAGGGCCCATGCCAGTTCGGGGACCAGAGCGCGGATGGCTTCCACATCCGGCCAGGCGTAGAAGCCGCCCACCGTGGGGTTGATGGGGTGCACGGCCCGCCGACCGATGGTTTCCAGCACCCGGTCACCTAAGCGTTTGAGCCGCATGCCGTGCTGCACGACTTCAGGGGCCACCTGGGCCAGGTCCAGGGCGCTGGGGTGGCCGGTGAGGTCCGGCGCCTGGAGCAGGTAAATGTGCAGGGCGTGGCTCTGAATCCATTCGCCGGCGTAGAGCAGATGCCGCAGGTCGCGGATGGCAGGGGAAACCCGGATGCCCAAAGCCTTCTCCAGGGCGCGGGCGCTGCTCATTTGATAGGCCACCGGGCAAATGCCGCAGATACGGGCGGTGATGTCGGGCACCTCTTCGAAACGCCGACCCCGCAAAAAGCCCTCGAAGAAGCGTGGGGGCTCAAAGATATCGACCCGCACTTCCTCTACTTCACCCTGCGCGTTGACCTTGAGGTAAAGCGCGCCTTCGCCCTCGACGCGGGCCAGGGCGTCCACCTGAATGGTGCGGGGGGATGTCATCGGGCACCTCCCTCTGAGGGTTGATCCTCCAGCGCGGTCATGGTTTCCCGGAACAGCGGGTCATAGCCGGCGATGTGGCGCGCCAGCAGCCGCGCCTCGCCGGGGTATTGTTCGTGGGTGAGGGCCATTTGGGCCCACGCCTGGGGTTGCCCCTGGGGATAGGCGCCAAAGCAGCCGAAGCAGCCGCGCCCCACGCTGGGGCACAGGGCGCCGCAGCCGGCGCGGGTGATGGGCCCCATGCAGGGGTTCCCCTGGGCCACCACCACGCAGGGCACGCCCTGGCGCTTGCACTCCATGCACAGGGGCGTGTCGGGAAGGCGGGGCGGGGCGCCTTGCAGCAGCGCCAGCAGGGCCTGCACCACCCAGTGCCCGTTCACCGGGCATCCAGGGATAGCGTAGTCCACCTGGATGTGTTCGTGCAACGGCGTGGACTTGGCCAGATAGTCCAGGTATTCCGGGTGCGGGTAGACCGTGCGGGCCATTTCGGCGGCGTCGGCAAAGTTGCGCAGGGCCTGCACGCCGCCGATGGCCGCGCAGGTGCCCAGGGCGATGACCGTGTTGGCCTCTTCCCGGATGCGGTGGATGCGCTCGATTTCTTCAGGGGTGGTCACTGAGCCTTCTACCAGGGCGATGTCGTAAGGGCCGGGTACGATGCGGCTGGTGGCTTCCAGGAAGAAGGCGATCTCCACCCGCCCGCTCAGGGTGAGCAGGTCTTCACCCAAATTGAGCAGCGAGAGTTGGCAGCCGTCGCACGAGGAGAATTTGTAGACGGCCAGTTTGGGCCGAGCGTTGGCGCTCATGGACACCTCCTACCAGTGTTCCACATTGAAATAGGGCTCCAGCCTGTCGAAGCGGAAGACCGGCCCATCGCGGCAGACGAAGTACGGCCCCAACTGGCAGTGGCCGCACAGGGCCTGGCCGCACTTCATGTTGCGCTCTAACGAGAGGTAGAGTCGTTCGGAAGGGATGCGCCGGGCCATGGCCTCATACACTACGAAGCGCATCATGATCTCCGGGCCACAGGTGAAGACCACCGTGTGCGCAGCGTCTACGCGGAACTGGTAGAAGAGCAGCGGCACCACGCCGACGGCGCCCTTCCAGTCCCGGTCGGCCCGGTCTACCGTGACCATCACCCGGATACCGCCTTCCTCCCAGCGGAGGTATTCCTCGGTGTAAAGGAGATCGGTGGAGGTGCGGGCCCCGTAGAGCAGAATGACCTCGCCGTAATCCTGGCGGTGGTGCAGCACATGGTAGATCACCGGGCGCAAGGGAGCCAGGCCAATGCCACCGGCCACCAGAAGGATGTTCTGGCCCCGGAAGGCTTCCACCGGCCAGGGGGTGCCAAAAGGCCCGCGGATGCCCAGCCGGTCCCCCGGGCGGAGGGACACCAACCGGCGGGTGACCGTCCCCACGGCGCGGATGGTGTGGGTGAAAGTCTGGGGCTCCTCAGGATTGGAGGAAAGGGAGATGGCCGCCTCGCCCACGCCGGGCAGCGAGAGCATGTTGAACTGGCCGGGTTGGAAGGCAAAGGGGGCGCCGTCCACCAGACGCAGGGTGAGGGAGGTGGTGTCGCCGGTTTCCGGGCGGACGGCGACGACCTCGGCCAGAGCGGGAGCCAGGAGGGTGTGGGGATGGGTGGGAGAGAGGGATGGGACAGTGGTCACGGCTACCTCCTTTCGCTGGCGGTTTCGGCCACGAACTGACGGGCCACCTCGGTGAGATCAATGGCGGCCGGGCACCAGGTGATGCAGCGGCCACACCCCACGCAACCGGAGACGGCGAACTGCTCCTCCCAAGTGGCCAGTTTGTGCGTGACCCACTGGCGAAAGCGCTCGCGCACGGTGGGGCGGGCGCTGCCCCCGGCGGTGTACGCATGGCCGGGAGCGTAGCACGAGTCCCAGCGCCGAAAGCGCGTCACCTGGTCGCCTTCCAGGGTGATCTCGTCTTCCACATCCCAGCAGAAGCAAGTGGGGCAGACCTGGGTGCAGTTCCCGCAGCCCAGGCAGCGGGCGGCCCATTCGTCCCACAGGGGGCTTTCCAGTTGAGCCAGCAGGGCGCGGCGCACCGCCTGGGGGTCGGGCAGGGCCGTCGGCATGTGTTGCCGGGCCGCCTGGAGTTCCTGCCGGGCGCGTTCCAGCCAGAAGGACGAAGCCGGCTCCCAGGGCAGGTCGGCGAGGATTTCCCGCCCGGCCTCGGAGCCGATTTGGATCAGGAAGCCGTCGTCCAGTTCGGTGAGCAGCAGGTCGTAACCCTCCGAGGCTTCGGGGCCGGTGCCCCAGGCGACGCAGAAACAGGTGTCGCCGGGGCGGGTGCAGTTGACGGCTATGATAAACAGCCGGGCGCGCCGGGCGCGGTAGAGCGGATCCTCCCAACCGGGACGCAGGAAGACGCGGTCCAACACGGCCAGGGCGGCCAGTTCGCAGGGGCGCACGCCGAGCAGCGCCAGGCGGGGAGGCGTTTCCCTCGGCGCGGTGACCTCCCAGGAGCCGTTTTGGCGCTGCCAGGTAAAGAGCGGTTCCCGGGGAGGGAAAAGATAACGCTTCCAGGTGTCGGGCCCTGGGGTGATGTCAAAGGCGTGGCGGTGGTTGGTGTGCTCCAGCGTGTAGCGTCCGGCCGCCTGGTGGCTGATCCAGCCCCAGGGGAGGTCGGCGGCGCTGTGGAGCGGGCGGTAGCGTAGCACACCGTCGTGGATTTGTGGGCCGTGGACCTCATAGCCGGCCTCCTTAAGGCGGGCGATAAGGGCGTCTAGGGCCTCGGCAGGCAGGGCGACGAGGCTGTCAAGGGAGAGTTCGCCGTAGGTCATGGTCGCTTCTCCTCCTGCGGCTTGGCGTACATATCCAGCAATTGCAGCCGCGTGGTCAGCAATCGTTTGGCGATCACATTGCTCAGCCGCCGCATGACCAGACAGCCCAACGCCGGGTTTTCATCGCAAAGGCGCAGCAGGGCGTTGGCGTCCATGAGGGCCAGGCGGCTCGGCACTAAGGCCACCGCGGTGGAGGTGCGGCGGCGCACCTGGGGGACCACGCTGGACCAGCCAAAGACTTCGGTGGGCTCCAGCGTGAGCAGGCGGACCCGTCCCCGGCCGGGAACATAGATTTCCAGGGCGACGCGTCCTTCCAGTAGGATGTAGAGGTAATCCTGGGGCTCGCCCTCGCGGAAAATCACCGTGCCGGGGGCGACGCTTTTGAGGGAGGTGATGTTTTTGAGGAGGGTGAAGTGTTCGGGGGAAAGGCGTTGAAACCAGGGGAGGGTGCGCAGCACGGCATCTAAATCCAGTTCCTGAGAAACCTTCATCGGGCCACCTCCGGAAGATAAGGGGCACGGACCATAAACTCTTTTTCATAATTCAGGTTAGCATGAGGAGGCGGGGAAGGCAAGTGATAAAGGTCATGCCTTTGGCTTGCATTTCCTTGAAGAGAGAGGCCGCTGGCTTTTGGCTTCCTGGCGGGTGCGCCCCCTTCGTCGCCAGGCCTGGGTCCTCGGTTCGCCCCCATGGTTACCCCAGGGAGGGCGTTTTCAGCGTCCTCCTTATTTTTGCTGTGCAGATGCGCCTTCGTCCCCTGACAGGCGGTGCAAAGGTGCTTTGGTCGAGGGCCCGGCCGGCCCCAGAGGCAAGGTGGGGTGGGTCAGTCTGCCCTGGGAGGGGCGACCTTTTCGAAGGCCAGTTTGTTGTCGTCGGGCCCGTCGTAGCCGCAGAGCCCGGTGCGCGGGGAGTTCACGATGGGCAGGAGCCCGGTTTCATCCAGCCCCTCAGCGTGCGTCTCGCACAGCGGCCGTGTTCATTGAATACATCCCAGTAGGCGGCCTCTTGGCCGCAATGGGCGCAAGGGACGAAGGGCTTGAGGTTGTGGCTGAGGCTCTCGATGCCTTTTTCGGGGCCAGATCAGGTCGGTGTCTCCGGGGCGCTGGCCCAGATGTTTTTTGATGTGGCGGGTCAAGTCGCCTTTGGCCATTTCGCGGCCACAGAGGAAGCATTGGCCACGAGGCTGACGTTGCGGGGGCATGGTCTCGTCTCCTTTCCGGGCGTGAGGGCGCCTGGCCCCGGAGGGGCAGGGCGGGATTTCGTATAGCCCATGTCCGCTTTTGGCGATCCGCCACGCCCCGCGGTGTGCCACGGGGTGGCTCAATCCCGGCGGCTCAGGGCTTTGATCAGGTTGCGTTTGAGCAACACGCTGGCCGTGAGCAGCCCGCCGGCCGCGGCCCCGCCTACGCCCGCCGTGCTCACATCCGCGCCGGTGAGGTACAGGCCGGGGATGGGCGTGGCCGGACGCAGCAGCGGCTCCCGAAAACGGGCCGGTGTGTGGGCCAGGCCGTAGATGCTACCCTGGGGGTGTCCGGTGAAGGAGAGGGTGCTCAGCGGCGTGCCCAACTCGGCGATCTGCACCCGTCCGCGCACCTGGGGCAGCAGCCGGTAAAGCGCCTCCAACAAGCGGTCGGTCAGCCGAGTCTTGAAGGCCTCGTATTCCGCGCCGCGCTTTCCCCAGGGGGTGTTGGCCCAGGGGCGGAACCATGCCCAGTTGGCCGGGGTGACGATTTCCAGGGTGGCGCGTCCGGGGTAGCGGCGGGCAAAGTCCGGGTCCCGCGCCGCGGCGGAGGAGAGGAAGAGCATGGGGAAGGGCGTCTCGGGATCGGCCAGGTAACGGGCCAGATTCTCGTCGTGCCGTTCGTCGGGATACACCCACAGGTTGTGCTTAGGCAGGCCGATCTCCTCGGCCGTGCCTTCCAGGCCTACATGGAGGACCAGGTGGGCCATGGAAAGGCCAATGCGTTGGATGGCATCCAGGGCGCCGCTGCGTTGGGTGACCTCCCTGGGCACTAAGTGGGTGAAGGTGGCGGCGAAACCGGCGTCGCTGATCACCCGGGGAGCGAGGATCTCGCGCCCATCGGCCATGCGCACCCCGATGGCCCGCCCGTCGCGGATAAGGATTTGGGTCACCTCGGCCCGCACCACCACGGCCCCGCCGTGCTTTTCGATCAGGGGGATGATGTGCGCCGCGATCGCCGAGGAGCCGCCCACAGGGTAAGTCGCGCCGCCGAAGTAATGGTTCGCCAGCATGGCCTGCATGGCGAAACTGGCCTGCCTGGGCGGCAGGCCGTAGTCGCCGTATTGGGCGGTCAGCGTCGCTTTGAGGCGCGGAGAGGCCCTCAGTTCGGTGAGCACCTCGTCCACAGTGCGGTCGGCGTAACGATAGAAGGCGCGGGTCAGCTGTTGGGCCAGACGACCCGCCGCGCCGGGGAGGGCTTTGGCCGCGAAATAGGTTTGGGAGGCCGCGACGGCTTCCCGCACGGCCTGGAAGTAGCCGTCGATGGCCGCTTTTTCGTCGGGGAAAGTGGCGTGCAGGGCGGCGCGCAGGTTTTCCCGTCCGGCCACGAAGTCGAAGGCGAAGTCGTCGAGCAGCACCCGGTCATAGACCTCGCCCAAGGAGGCCCATTGGAGCCGCCCTTCGGTGACGGTGTCGAACAGGCGGCGCAGAAGCGTACGCGGGCTGAGCACCTGGCCGATGTAATGCACGCCCACATCCCATTCGTAGCCGGAGCGGGTGAAGGTGTGCGTAAAGCCGCCGGGGGTGTAGTGGCGCTCCAGCACCAGCACGCGCTGACCGCCAAAGCGGGCCAGCAACGCTGCGGTGGTCAGGCCGCCGATGCCCGAACCGATGACCAGGGCATCGTAGTGCTCAAAGTCGCGGTGAAGTTTGTAAGGGGTACCCAGGGTGGTCATGAGAAGGTCATCCTACCAAGGGGAGAGCAACGGGTGGGAACAGGCTAGATGTTATAACGTCCGGTTGTCGTGGGTTGGTTGGGTTGGGGTCTCTTCGGCAGAGCCCGGCAATCCTTCCCGGAACGCCCGGACTCCCCGGCAATCCGACTGATGCGCCCTACACCGAAGAGGAGCATCACGATCACCAGGATGATCAGAAGTTCCCCAAGTCCCAGATCTATTTTGTGCCTCCGAAAGGATCAAGTTGAAGTGCTTTCATCATACCATAATCCCTCAGAGGAAGGATGGCACAGGGCCGTTCAATGCCCTGGTCAACAGGGGGGCTCCAGGCCATGGGCTTCCAGAAAGGTGTGGTCCTCGAGCAAGGCCTCGGTCGACCCATCGGCGACCACCTGGCCTTTGTCCAGGACCACCATCTGGGAGAAGCCCTGGGCCACCAGGCGCATGTCGTGGGTGGCCATCACGATGGTCTGGTGCAGGTCCTGCAAGAGGGCCAACAGTTGTCGGCGGGGGCGGGGATCCAGATTGGCCGTGGGTTCGTCCAGGGCCAGGATGGTGGACTGCATGGTCAGCACCGTGGCTAGGGCGGCCCGCTTCTTTTCGCCGGCGCTGAGGTGGTAGGGGCTCCGTTGGGCCAGGTGGCTCAGCCCCACTTGTTTGAGGGCCTGGATGACCCGGCGGTGGGCCTCTTCAGGGGTGAGGCCTTGTTGGAGGGGCCAAAGGCCACATCTTCGTATACCGTTGGGGAGAACAACTGGTCGTCGGGGTCTTGAAAGAGCAACCTGATGAGGGCACGAATCCTGGGCAGATGGGGACGCGTTACCGGCAGCCCGCCCCCTTCCACAAGGCCTTGCCTTGCAAAATGCCGTTGAGATGCAGGAGCAGGGTGGCCTTCCCGGCCCCGTTTGGCCCCACAATGGCGACCTGCTCCCCAGGATAAATGTCCAGGTGGATGTTCTGCAGGACCGGGATATGCTCGGCTGCGCAGGAAGAGTTGCTCCATCATGTGTCCGGTCACGCGGATCTGCCAGCGGAGGCCGGGGCGGCGTCGTCCGGGCGTTGGCGCGGCGCGGCCAGGCGATAGAGGCCCGCGCCGATGAGGGCGGTCAGGATGGCCATGTTGAAGATGTTGGCGCCCATCGCCAGCAGGCCGTCATCCTGGAAGAGGATGCCCTGCACCATGATCACCGTGGTCATGGCGAGGGTGCCTTCCCAGGGGCCTAACAGCACGGCGGCCAACACGCCACCCAACAGGTGGCTGGAAGTGCCTCCCGGGATGGGAAAGTTGAGTATCTGGGCGGCGAAGATGAAGGCCGCCATGATGCCCATCAGGGGAGCCTGGCGCTCCCCAGGGTGCGTCGGCTTTGGTGCAGGGCCAGAGCGAGGAACGCCGCGCTGACCAGCCAGAGGGTCAGGGCCAGGGGCGCGCTGAGAAAACCGTCGGGAATGTGCATGGGTTTGGGCGTGGGGAGAACGGCGAAGAGCACGACCGACCTTCTTGCTGCGTGCGAAAGGGAGAAAAAGCAGGCAGGACGCTAACAGATTCGGGGCAGCAGGTTGCCGCTCAGAGGGGGGACAAGGCGCCTGGCGCCTAAGGTGGTTTCCAGCACCACCTGCCCCGGCGGCGTGGGCGTCACCTGGCCGATGATGCGCGCCTGGCGCCCCAGGGGATGCCTCCGGAGCGCGTCCAGGGCGGCCTGGGCTTCTTCCAGGGGCACGATGGCCACGAACACCCCTTCGTTGGCCACATAGAGCGGGTCCAGCCCCAACAGTTCGCAGGCCGAGCGGGCGGCTTCGTGGACGGGGATCTCCGCTTCGCGGATGAGGATGCTCACCCCGGACGCCTGGGCCAGTTCGTGCAGGGTGGTGGCCAGTCCGCCGCGGGTGGCGTCGCGCATGGCGTGGACATGGGGGGCGGCGGCCAGCAAATCGGCCACGATACCGTTGAGAGGGGCGGCGTCGCTGCGGAGATCGGACTGGAAGTCCAAGCCTTCGCGCAGGGTCATAATGGTCATGCCGTGGGCGGCGATGGGGGCATTGAGCAACACCACATCGCCGGGGCGAGCGTTGGCGGCGTCCACTTCCACGCCCGGGGGGATGAACCCCACCCCGGCCACGCTGATGTACACGCCGTCGCCTTTGTGTTTTTCCACCACTTTGGTATCGCCGGCCACCAACTGCACCCCGGCCCTCTGGGCCGCCTGAGCCATGGCTTCGGCAATGCGGCGCAGGTCGCGCAGAGGGAGCCCTTCTTCGAGGATGAAGGAGGCGGCCAGCCAGAGGGGGCGCGCGCCCATCATGGCCAGGTCGTTCACCGTGCCGTACACCGCGATTTCGCCGATGCTGCCGCCGGGGAAAAACAGGGGGCTGACCACATGGCCGTCGATGGAAAACGCTAGCCGTCTCTCCCCTTCACTGGGAAGCACGGCGGCGTCGTTCAGACGATCCAGGATGGGGTTGTGGAAGAGGCGACCGAAGACCTGACGGATGAGTTGTTGGGTCAGGCGCCCACCGGCGCCGTGGGCCAAAAGCACGCGCTGTTCGGTCATGATGGCTTGCTCCAGACCTCAGCCTTTGGGGGAGAAACGCACCTGAGGAACTCCTTCGAAATGGCGGTCTTGCGTCCAGACGACGGCATCATAGCGCCGGGCCGTCGCAAGGATAAGGGTAGCGGCCAGAAGAATCCACCAGATTCATACGCGATCGACCCCCTCACGCTCTATCTCGGTATCCAGGCCCTTCAAGAATCCGTAAGCCTCCTCGAAAGACAGAACAGGGACAAGTTCTATTCGCCCCTCGTGGACCAATACCTTCATGTGTTGCCCAGGGCGCAA
>DUEP01000086.1 GCA_011176535.1 Anaerolineae bacterium
CAGAAGCATATCCCTCTGGCTATCCAAGCCTTCTTGCGCTTGGCAGGGGCGCGTTTGCAGCACGGCATCACCTGGTTGGAAGCCAAACACGCCATAATTCGGGAGGCCATCCGTCATGACTTGGCCCATCCTACTTTTATCCTTCAGCCCACTGCGTAACTCCTATACAGAAGAAATGATACACTACTTCCCCGTCGAGGACCTGCCTCACATTTTCCAGCGCTTCTACCGGGTGGACAAATCCCGCTCGCGGGCCGGCGGGCGGCACCAGGCTGGGATTGACCATCGCCAAGCACCTGGTCGAGGTCCACGGCGGGCGCATCTAGGCCGAAAGCCCCGGCCCCAGTCAGGGGAGCACATTCGCCTTCACCCTGCCGGTGGTCGAAACCTGAGGCCATCGTCGCTGCCGCGAAGTAAAACCGCCCCGCGGGAGAACCCGTGGGGCGGTTTTGGCTACACGAAACACCGACCCTCAGGCAGTCTCTGCCCGGCCTCCCAGATGCTTGGCCAGGAAACGCTCCGCCCGGCGGAAGAAGTCCAGCCGGTTCTCCGGCTTGAAAAAGCCGTGGCCCTCGTCGGGGTATTCCACATACTCCACCTCCCGGCCCAGGCGACGCAAAGCCTCCACGATTTGCAGGCTCTCCTGGCGCTTGACCCGGGGGTCATTGGCCCCCTGGCCGATGAGCAACGGGGCGCGGATATTCTCCGCGTGGAACAAGGGGGAAACGGCGCGGAGCAAGTCCGCGTCCTTCTCGGGGTGGCCCATGCGGGTGTGGAAGACGGCCACCATGGGCTTCCAGTAAGGCGGAATGCTTTCCAGCAAAGTGAACAGGTTGGACGGCCCCACAATGTCCACCCCGCAGGCGTAGAGGTCAGGGGTGAAGGTCAGCCCGGCTAAGGTGGCGTAGCCGCCGTAGGAGCCGCCCATGATGCCGATGCGCTGGGGGTCCGCGATGCCCTGCTTGATGAGCCATCGGGCGGCGTCGGTCAGGTCGTCCTGCATCTTGCGGCCCCATTGCTTGTTGCCCGCGTTGAGGAAGGCCTTGCCGTAGCCCACCGAGCCGCGGAAGTTGACCTGCAACACGGCATAGCCCCGGTTGGCTAGCCATTGGGCGATGGGCTCCCAACCCCAGAAATCCCGCGCCCAGGGCCCGCCGTGGGGGTAGATGACCGCTGGCAGGCCTCTGGGCTCCACACCGGGCGGCAGGGTCAGGTAGCCGTGCAGGATCAGCCCGTCACGGGCCAGGATGCGCACCGGCTTCCGCCCGGCCAGGGAATACTTCTCCACCTCCGGGCGCGAAACGAACAACATCCGCGCCTCGCCGGTCCCCCGGTCGTAAAGGTAATAGTGGACCGATTGCCGATCACCGTCGTAGGCCACCACCCACCAGCGGTTGGCCAAATCCCGGCTGGTGATGCCGAACGAACGGCCCGGCTCTACCTGCGCCAGACGGTCGAAAGCATCCTTCAGAACGGGATCCAGCACCACCCACTCTTGCTTATCGCGGTACACGGCCACGGCTTCCGGACGCTCGGCGCGGGGGTGGAAAAGGAAGCCCGGGCCCAGGCTCCAGTCGCCCACGCCCATGTCATATTCCGGGTCCTCAGCCAACACACGCTCCTCGCCAGTGCGCAGGTCGTAGGCACGCAGGGCGGAGGTATCACGGCCCGCACTGCTGAACAGGTACAGGGTGTCGCCCCGCAGGTCCACCGTCTGCACCAGTATATCCTCCAAGCCCCAGCGGTAAAACACTTCCCAACCGTCCTCCGTGCGGCGTAGCAGTTCGCCACCGCCGTCGTCGGTCATGCGCTCGGCCACCCGCACCTGAAATTGCTCGTCGGCCATAAAACGCAGCGCGCCGATATCGTTTTGCACCACCAGGGTGCGCTCCCCGGTGCGCAGGTTCACCCGATAGACATCGTGCAACGCCGGGTTACGGTCGTTGAGGGCGATGAGGATTTCGTCGGAGAAGTCAGGATGCACATGGACAAAGCGCGCTTGGACGCCCTCACCAGGGGTGAGCAGCCGCGCTTCGCCGCCCTCGGGGCCCACGGCGTAGATGCGCCAGTTCTCGTCGCCGTCCTTGTCCTGAATGTAGAGCAGATCACCGTTCTCGGCCCACACATATTCCAGGATGCCGCGACCCCGGTCGTTGGTCACCCGGCGCGTCTCGCCTGTGGTCAGGTCTTGCACCCACAGGTTGAGCACGCCCTCCCAGGGGCGCAGGTAGGCGATACGCCGCCCGTCAGGCGCAATGCGCACGCTGGCATATTCAGGATGCCCGAAAAGCACTTCCAAAGGGATAAGGGGGATTTGCTCCAATGTCATGAGAGGACCTCCTTAGTCGTTGGGATACGATGCGAGGTTCAGGTCAGGGTATGAATCCACGGGAAGCGCCCGGCCCACAGATAGGGCGCCAGACTCTCGGCCCAGAAAGACCAGAAAAAGACGCCGGCCGCCACGGCCACACCGAGCTACCCCCAGCGCCGCGCGGCCGGGGACAACTGTTCCCGGGCCACTGCCCAGGCTAAGAGGAAGAACACGCCCACAGGGTGACCAGGGTCAGGGGAACTTCCAGCCAGGGAGGCAACGCCTTGCTTCTACTATAGCACAAACCGCGCCCCAGCGCCCGCTACGGCCCCATCCCTCCACCAGGCCGCGCCAGGTTGAGGGCCATGGGAACCACGATGCGCAACAGATAAGGCGCAACCGGCCAGTCGGCGTCGAAGCGCTTTACCCGCCGTAGAAGCGCAAGAAGGCCTCCTGCACCGCCTCCTCGGCCAAGGCTCGCTCCTGGGCGATGAGGAATGCGGCCCGCAAAGCCTGCCCTTGATACCGTCGCACCAAAGGCTCCAACCTGCTGAGATCGCCCGCCTGGAGCCGGGTCACCGCATCTCTGTCATCCATCGTTTGCTCCGCATCAGGTGTGGCATGCCATGCGTGCCTCACTCAACACACACCCGACCCGGCCAAAAAGTTGACGCTTCGGCGCAAAAGGCGGCCACGGAAACCTTGACCCAGACGCCACCCTGGGGTATCATCCCGCCCGGACAAACTTCCCTTTCAGGTGAATCCCGTGATCAACCGCGTCCTCCAGGCGTCCGTCCCGACCCGTCCCAGGGCCTCCTGGCCCCGAGGGAACCCGCTTCCACCGCGCGGCGACAGGCGCCCTCGTTTTTCGGAGGGCGCTTTGTCGTTTAACCCGCAGTGCGTGCTCAAGGAGGTATCCATCATGTCATCGGCCATCGTGGTGCGCAACCTGCACAAGACTTACCGCAGTCCACAACGGGCGCCCGGCCTGCGGGCCGCGCTGCGCCACCTGGTCGCGCCCCGCTACCGCACCGTGCAGGCCCTGCAGGGCGTGTCCTTCACCATCCGCCCCGGCGAGGCCGTGGGCTACCTGGGCCCCAACGGCGCGGGGAAGACCACCACCCTGAAGATTCTGGCCGGGGTGCTCTTCCCCGACGCCGGGGAGGTGGAAGTGCTATGCTCCGTGCCCTGGAAAGGCGAGACCACCTTCAAAAAGCAGAGCGCCTTCGTCATGGGCCGCAAGGGGCAACTCTGGTGGGACCTGCCCGCCCTGGACCTCTTCCACTTGTTCCGCGAAATGTACGAGGTGCCCCTCCCGGTCTTCCGCCGCCGGCTGGACGACCTCGCCGGGCGGTTTCGCGTCACCGACCTGCTCTCGGTGCCCGTGCGCAATCTCTCCTTGGGCGAGCGGATGAAGATGGAACTCATCGCCGCCCTGCTCCACGGCCCCCAGGTGCTCTTCTTAGACGAGCCTACCTTAGGCCTGGATGTGATGGCCCAGCACGAGATCCGCGCCCTGCTGCGCGACTATGTGCGCCAACAAGGCCTGACCCTGCTCATGGCCAGCCACTACATGCGGGATGTGGAGGCCATCTGCGACCGGATCATCCTGCTGGACGCCGGGCGCATCCGCTTCGACGGCCCGCTGAGCGATCTCAAGGCCCGTTACGCCCCCTTCCGCGAGGTGCGGGCGACCCTGACCACGGCGGCGAGGGCGGTGCCCGCCGCTGCCTGGCTGGTGGAGCGGGCCGGCCCCCGGCTGCGCTGGCGGGTACCCCGCGAGCAGGTGCCCATGCTGTTGCAGCAGTTGACCGCGCAAAATGAGGTGGTGGACCTGAGCGTGCAGGAGCCAGCCTTAGCGGATGTGCTGCGCGAGGCGTTCGCCCAGAACAGCGCGGGGAGGTGATCCATGAGATGGCGCAAGTACCTCACCGTGGCGCGGCTGGCCGTGCAGGAAGCCACAGCCTATCGGTTGAACCACTTCCTGAGTTTCCTGGTGGCTGCCGTGCCGCTGCTGGGCCTGCTGCTCCTTTGGGATCAGGTGCTCGGCCCCCAGGGACGCCTGGCCGGGTTCACCCGCGGGGAGATGCTCACTTACTTCATTCTTACCCGCTGGCTCTACGAACTCACCGGCCCGGCCGTGTGGTGGGACATCACTTACGAAATCTACGAAGGCGATCTGGCGTTCCACCTGCTGCGGCCCCAGCGCTACGACCTCTACCACTTCGCCCTCATCTTAGGCAGCAAACTGCCCTATGCCCTGGTGGGGTTGGGTGTGGTGGTGCCCTTTGCCCTGAGCGTGGGCGCGGCGTGGGTCTGGCCGCCTTCCGTGGGCGCCTGGGCCGCCTTCGGCGTGAGCGTCGCCCTGGCGGTCGCCCTGGCCTATGCGTTCACATTTCTCTTCAGCCTGAGCGCCTTCTGGCTAGAGGACACTGGCGGCGTGAGCCTGCTGGCCGACTTCGTGGTGCCTCTGGCCGCGGGGTTCCTGCTGCCGCTGGATCTGTTCCCGCGGCTGGTGGCCGCGCTGCTGCACGCGCTGCCCTTCGCCCAACTGCTGTACTTCCCGGCCCAGGTGTACCTGGGGCGGGTGAGCGGGGCCGCCTGGCTGGGCGGAGTGGGTGTGCAACTGGCCTGGCTGGTGGGGCTGTTTCTGGTCAACGGCTGGGTATGGCGGCGGGGGCTGCGCCGCTTCCGCGCGGCAGGAGGCTGAACCATGCGTCGGTATCTCCGTCTGTGGTGGCATTGGGCCCGTCTTTCTCTGGGGCGGGAAAGTCTGTTCCGCGGGAACGCCTGGTTACGCCTGCTGGCCCACGCGCTCTGGCTGGGCACGGCCTGGGTGTTCTTCGAGGCCCTGTACCTGCATGTCCCCACCATCGCTGGCTGGCGGCGCGAGCAGGTCTGGCTGCTCATCGCGATCAACGAACTGGCCCAGGGGCTGTACAATCTGTTCGTGGGCCGGGGTCTCCTCTGGATTCCCGACCTCATCTGGCAGGGCGAACTGGACAGCATCCTCACCAAACCCGTGGCCCCCTTGTTCACCCTCACGGCGGGCCGGATGCGCCTGTACGACGCCCCCTCGCTGACCCTGCCTTTGGCCTTAGGGACCTATGCCCTGCGCGTCCTGGGCGAGGCGCCCCCTTTCTCCCAGTGGCCATGGTTCGGGCTGCTGCTCCTGTTGGGCGTAACTGCGCGGTACGCCATCACCTTAGCCGTAGTCTCCTTAGCCTTCTGGGTGACCCGGGTCTACGCCATGCCCTCGCTACTTGCCGAACTCTTCCGCCTGGCCGGGTATCCCGAGGGCATCTTCCGGGGGGTAAGCCGGGCGCTATTCACCTGGGCCATGCCGGTGCTGGTGGTGGCCAACTTCCCCGCGCAGGCCCTGCTGGGCGCGCCGCCGCTGCCCCGACTCACCGCCGCCCTGCTGGCCGTGGGGCTGTGGTTGAGCGCGGCCCTGACCCTTTGGCGGGCCGGGCTGCGGCGTTACACCGCCGTGGGTGGATAGCCCCCCTGCGGTGCGACCATCACCGGCGCCTTTGCTTCGCCTCACCGGGCCAACCGCCGGGGTGCCCGCAATTCTGCAACGACCAATAGCAGACCAACGCAGGGCCTGCCATCGGTCGCACGAACCCCCTACCCCAACCCAGGACAGGACCGGCCTGAGGCGTGGCGGAAGGGTTGCTTCACGACGTCCCCGAACGCAAGGAGAAACACGAATAGTCGTTGTGCTGGTACGGGTCCACACTTAAATGCTTGATAATCTCCCCGTTAAATGTTGTCAGCAGAAACGGGCACCGTAGTCAGCAGCTCTTTAACAGTCCAGACATGATCTGTCAGGCCGGCAGCCATAGCCGGTGTCCGGGGATACCCGCGGCGCTGCGGATCATCGCCGACCTCAAGGCGCAAGGTTTTGAGCGGACGGATCAGGTTGTAAACCATGTCTCCCCAGACAGCAGCAGCTCGGCGCATCTCGAGGGCCTGGGAATAGGCTGGCGTCTTCCGTGTCAGGCGGCTGCCCAGATGGCGCCACGTGAGATGCGTGCCCTCGACATAGGCCGTGTTGTGGGCCAGAAGGCGGAGAACATCCTCTTGGTTTCCGTAAACGACGCGTAAGCGGAGGCCCACGACACGCCCCTTCTCCCGCTGTTTGACCACCTGCAGGTAGGGCTGGCTATCCTCAGGCCGTTTCTTGGTCCGCGGTCGCCCCCTTCCGGCGTATTCCGCCACCTTCCCGTAGACTTCCACCATCGCTTCGCGGATGCCCCCGCAGCCATCGGAAACGGTCGGAGGCGGGGCATCGGGATGGCCGCGCCGTTTCAGCGTTTGAAACACCTCGATGGCGGCCTCGGTTTCGCTCTTGCCCATCCCGCGGGCCGCGCGCAGTCGTGTGCTCGGCTCTATCATCGTCGCCCGCCAGAACCCTCCCTTTTCGTCGGTTTCGGGGTAGCCTTTTTTTCACCCTTGTGGCCCACGTAGGACCGGAGGGCGTCCAGTTGCCCCTGATCCAGATGGTACTCGGCCATGAGTATCTCTTCGATCTCTTCCGCATGCTGAGCGGCAGCCCGAAGCCGGTCCAAAATCGTGTCCTCTTTGTGCCCCTTCACCCGTGCCAAGCTACTGATGCGAACGCCTTCGGCGATGAACGCCAGGGTCTCAATGATCTCCTCTTCGGGCGTCCGG
>DUEP01000087.1 GCA_011176535.1 Anaerolineae bacterium
CGGTACCCGATTTGTTTTAGCACTCGAAGGCCTCGAGTGCCAGGCAAAGCCAATTTTACCACAATTCGGCCTCTTGCCAACCCTCTGTGTTATCATGAGACCACCCTCATCCTCCCCTCTCGGAGGTCAACCCATGTTTGCCCCAGATTTGTTTGCCGGAAAAGTCGCCCTGATCACCGGGTCGGGCCGCGGCATCGGCCAGGCCATCGCACTCCAGTTTGCCCGCTTAGGCGCCGATGTGGTGGTCAATTTCTTTCGCAACCGCAAGCCCGCCGAGGAAACGGCCAGCCTCATCGAACAAATGGGCCGCCGCGCCGTCGTGGTCAAGGCCAATGTGGGCGACCTCGACGACCTGGACCGTCTCTTCGCCACCGCCGAGGCGGAATTCGGCGGCCTGGATTTCTTCATCCATAACGCTGCCTCGGGCTACAACCGCCCTGTGATGGAGCAGAAACCCAAGGGTTGGGAATGGACGATGAACATCAACGCCCGCGCCTTGCTCTTCGCCGCTCAGAAGGCGGCCCCCCTGATGCAGCGGCGCGGCGGCGGGGCCATCGTCAGCATCTCCAGCCCCGGCTCCATGCGGGTGCTGCCGGAGTATGTGGTGGTGGGCGCCAGCAAAGCCGCCCTGGAGGCCCTCACCCGTTACTTAGCCGTGGAACTGGCCCCCTACGACATCGTGGTCAACGCCGTGTCGCCGGGGGTGGTGCTCACCGACGCGCTGAAGCATTTCGCCGTGCTCCGCCAGAGCGACGCCATTGAAAAAGCCCGAGCCGCCACTCCGGCCGGTCGCTTAACCACCCCTGAAGACATCGCCCAGGTGGTCGCCTTCCTGTGCAGCCCGGGCGCCGCGATGATCCGCGGCCAGGTCATCGTGGTGGACGGCGGGTACCTTCTGCCTGCCACGGGAGGGCTCTGAATGTCCTGGGTGGAACTCATCGGGTACACCGGCTCGGCGCTGGTGGCCCTTTCGTTGATGATGGCCTCCCTGTTGCGCCTGCGGGTGATCAACCTGCTGGGCGCCCTGGCCTTTACGGCCTACGGCCTGCTCATCCGCGCCCACCCTGTGGCCGTGCTCAACGGGCTCATCGTGGCCGTGGATGCGTACTACCTCTTCCAGATGCTGCGCCAGCAGGAATACTTCACCCTGCTGGAAATCCCCGTGGACTCCGTCTATCTGCGCCGCTTTCTGGAGTTCCATGCCGAGGATATCCGCCGCTACCTGCCCGCTTTCCGCGCCGCAATTCCTGGCGACGCCCTGGCTGTGTTCATCCTGCGCGACATGATGCCCGCGGGCCTGTTCATCGCCCGGCCTGAGGGGGAAGGCACGGCCATGGTGTGGCTCGACTATGTCATCCCCGGCTACCGCGACTTCAAAATCGGGCGCTTCCTCTTCGGGGAAAACGCGGCCTATTTCCATGCCCGGGGGATTCGCCGGCTTCTTTCGCCAGGGGGGAACCGCGCCCATCAGCGCTACCTGCGGCGCATGGGTTTCCGCCCCGTGGGGGAAGTCTGGACGCGGGAGGTTTGACCGCCCCCCCCAGAGGGCCCACCATCCCCAGAGGGAGCATCGCCGTTTGGCTACACGAAGCGTCACACCTCTCCGGCAAAGGTGGCGCAGCGCACGGTGAAGGCGGCCAACGCCTCCCGGTCCACCGTCACGCCCAGGCCCGGGCCCGTTGGCACGGTGATGGTGCTGTCCTCGTTCAGGGTGAAGCGCTCGAGGGTGATGTCGCGGGCGTAATAGCGCTCGGTGGCCGAGATGTCGCCCGGCAGGGCGAAGTTGGGCAGCGAGGCCAGGGCCAGGTTGGCCGCCCGACCAATCCCGGTCTCCAACATGCCGCCGCACCACACGGGAACGCCCTGCGCCTGGGCCAGGTCGTGGATGGCTTTGGCGTTGCCCAGGCCGCCCACCCGCCCCTGTTTGATGTTGATCACCCGACAGGCGCCCATCTCCAACGCCTGGCGGGCGTGGCGGGGCAAGGTGATGCTTTCGTCCAGGCAGATGGGGGTGCGAAAGGCCCCCTGCAACTTGTGGTGATCCCACAGATCGTCCTCGGCCAGGGGCTGCTCGATGAGCAAGAGGTCGAGGTCGTCCAGGGGCTTGAGGGCCTGGGCGCTTTCCAGCGTGTAGGCACTGTTGGCGTCCACCTGCAGGGGCAGGCCGGGGAAAGCCCGCCTCACGGCCTGCACCTCGGCCACATCGCGGCCGGGCTTGATTTTGAGTTTCACCCGCCGGTAACCCTGCTCCACATAGGCGGCGACCGTCTCGAGCAAAGCCTCCACCGTGGGCTGGATGCCCACCGAGACGCCTATGGCCACCCGCTCGCGCACGCCGCCTAACATCTCGCGCAGCGAACGGCCTTCTCGCTTGCCGCGCAAATCCCACAGCGCCATCTCCAGGCCGGCTTTGGCCATGTTGTGCCCGCGCACCCTGGCCGCCCGGCGCTGGAAGTCGGCCGCCGGGTCGGCGTCGTCCAGGGGCGCGTTCAAGAGCCAGGGGACGAGGAAGCCGCTCAGGATATGCCAGGCCGTGCCCGTGGTCTCGTAGGCGTAGCCGGGGTCGCGGTCGGCCACCACCTCGCCCCAGCCGACAAGGCCTTGCTCGTCGCGGGCCTCCACGATCAAGCACTCGCGGTGGGTGATGCGGCCAAAGGAGGTCTCGAAGGGGGTGACCAGGGGCATGCGCAAATGATAAAGGGTGAGAGTTTCGATTTTGAGCATGGTGACCTCGGAGAAGATTTGCGATTTGCGATTTACGATTGGCGATTGGCGGTTGGCAAGTTCAGCCCAAAGTGCTCTCGCCGTAACTCAACACATAGAAACTGCGGGGATGTTGGCCGGGGAGATACACGAAATCCGTCACCCAGTAGCCCTGGGCGAACAGCGCCTCGAACCAGGCGCGGGTGTGCAGCCGCCAGCGCAGCGCCAGATCCCGGTCCGCGGCCTTCAGGGCCAGAAAATCGGGGGGGATTTCCACCAAAAGCAACGGCTGGTCCTGGGGGGCCGGGGGAAGGGCGCCTGGGGTCTCCGGCGTGATCTCCGGGGGTTCGGGACAGCCGTCGGGCCGCATCACAATGCGCGCCCCAGCAGCCAGAAAATGGGCCAGGTCCAGTCGTTTGCGCGGCTCGGCGCTCAGGCGTCTTTTCACCCGCGGCGCGTTCACCCACATCTCCACCTGGAAGCGGTCCGAGGGCAGGCCCACATTGAGGCCGTCGCGCATCTCCCCGTACACTTCGCGCAGGTAGGTACGGCACACCGCGCCCAGTTTGTGGATGTTTAGGTGGGCGTTGCGGCTCAGCAAGGGGTCGTAGGTCCAGGTGATGAGGTCGATGCCCTGATGACGCACCGCCTGCCACTGGGCCCGTTTGAGCCAGTAGGACAACCCCTGGTTGCGCCATTCAGGGACAATGCCCAACTGATGGGAACAGTGCTTGAGGCGCCAGCCTCCCTCATCTTGCACCAGGCCGGGAAAGCCGTATACGAAGCCGACCATGGGGCCGGGCCGTCCCCCACCGTCCAGGGGAAAAGCGCCCAGGACCACGCCGCCGTTGTGCGCCAGGGTGATGAGCAGGTGCATGGGCACCACATCGGTTTCGCTGCCCGGCCAGACCACTCGCTGGACCTCTTCCACCTGACGCATCTCGTCCGGGGTGTGGAGGAAGCGAATCTCCACCTCGCCT
Organism: Anaerolineae bacterium; assembly: GCA_011176535.1. Classification (NCBI taxonomy): domain Bacteria; kingdom Bacillati; phylum Chloroflexota; class Anaerolineae; species Anaerolineae bacterium. The sequence continues at coordinate 3,684 of DUEP01000087.1, forward strand.
TTGGGAAGTCGCAGCCGTCGCATGGTTCACCTCAAGCGAAACAGGGTAGCCAACAAGCGCCGCCTCCAGGGGATGGCTTTCAGGTAATCCAACCGCCGGGCAAAGCGCTCGGGCATCAGGCCAAACTCCCGGGGGAGCACATCCACGTCGCAGGTGCGGCTGAGGGCCAGATAATCCAGCCAATAGGTCGAGATGGGGAAGGCGGGCAGGGCGTACTGCACCGCCACGGTGAGCCACCGCAGGTACACCGGCGGCACGGGAATCATCCACCGCCGCAGGCCCAGAACCTGCGCCACGGTCTGGACGATTTCGCCCAGGGTCAACTGCTCCGGCCCGCCGATTTCTAAGGTGCGGCCAAGCCATTGGTCCATCTCGACGGTCAGCGCCAGGGCCGCCGCCAGGTCTTCGATCCACAAAGGCTGCAAACGCACCCTGCCGTCGCCGGGGAGCAGGAAAAACCCCGGCTGGGCGTGGAGCAACAGGGCCAGCCCGGTGGTTAGGCCGTCGCCGGGGCCGAAAGCCAGCGCGCTGCGCAGGATGATGTGGGGCACGCCGCTGCGTCGGATGGCCGCCTCGGCCAGCCCTTTGGCGCGCAACACCGGATAGGCCGAGGCCGGCTCGGCACCCAGATGGCTGAGGTAAATCAGGTGTCCCACCCGCATCTCTAAAGCCGCCTCGACCAGGGCCTGGGTGCCTTGAACATCTACCTGAGCCAGGTCGGCTTGCACCCCCAGCCATTCGCCCCCGGCCAGGTGAACCACGGCTTCGACGCCCGCCAGGGCAGCCCGCAGGCCACGGGGGTCGTCCAGGGTGGTCAAGGCCACTTCCACCGGCACGCCCTTGGGCAGGCGCGGATTCCGTCCGCCGGGGCGCAACAACACGCGCACCTCGTGGCCTGCCGCCACCAGGTGACGCACCAACGCCTGCCCGACGAAGCCAGTCCCACCGGTAATCAGGATACGCATGGCTCCATTATAAAGGGAGTGGGGAGAAGGGGGCAACTTTTCTTGTCGGGCCTGCCTGGCACGACTCTTGCATCCGAAGAGGCGCAAGCAAACCGCAAGCCCTCCTCAGGAGCCTGCCATGAGCGACCCCCACGCCATCTTCCCCCATCCGCCGCGCTACGGCGTGCATCTGACGCCCGACATCACCCCTTTGAGCCAGCCTCAACTGGAGGCCGTCCTGCCCACGGCACGGGCCCTGGGGCTGCGTTGGGTGGTCATCCCCGCCCCCACGACGCGCGCCGTGCCCGAAGAGCACATCCGCCCCTGGCTGGAGCAGGGGGTGACGGTCATCCTGCACCTGCACGCGCCGGTTTACGACCCGCCGGCCGTGGGTGAAGTGGTGCCTCTGCTGCAGGCCTACGCCCGTTGGGGGGCACGGTATCTCATCTGGTTCAACCGCCCCAACCTGCAAGCCGCCTGGGGGGGCACCTGGACCCAGGCCGACCCGGCCGAGCGCACGGCCGACGCCCTGCTCCCCCTGCTGCAGGCCGCCCAGGAGATGGGCCTGACCTCCCTGTTGCCTCCCCTGGCGCAAGGGGGCGATTACTGGGACACCGCCTTCCTCCGCCGTCTCTTAGAAGAACTCCACCGCCGCGCGCCGCAGGTGCTGGCCCAGATGGGGCTAGCCGTGGAGGCCCGTTCCTTTGGCCGCCCCCTGGCCTGGGGGCAAGGCGGTCCCGAAGCCTGGCCCGAAACTCAGCCTTACGCCACCCCGCCCCACAGCCAGGACCAACGCGGCTTTTGCGTCTTCGACTGGTACGCCACCATCGCCCAGGCCGTGCTGGGCCGCCCCATGCCCATGTTCCTCCTACGCATGGGGCGCGCTTATGGCGAGGGCGACGCCCAGGCGGTCACCGACGAGTTGGCGGCCATTGCCGCGCTGTTCGGCCACGACGCCGCTGAGCCGCCCCCCAGCGTGCGCCTGCACGCCCAGGTGTTCGGCGGCGCTTTCTGGGCCCTGGCCGCCCCACCGGGTTCCCCCCACGCCGATCAGGTCTGGCTCCCCCCGGAAAGGCCGCCGCGCCCCATCGTGGAACGCCTCGCCCACACGCGGGAACAGCAGGAACCCAAAGGGATGCCCGCCCCCTCGGGGAACGGACACGTCCCCTACATCCTGCTCCCCCAGGACCCCGAGAAAACCCCCTGGGCCCTGGAACTCATCCGGCCTCTGCTCATCCATCTGCGGGCCACAGTGGGCTTTTCCATAGAGGAAGCCGCCCGCCACCGACGGGTGGTCCTGGTGGGAGGTCCGGGCAACTTTCCCCCGGAGCAATGGCAAGCGTTGCGGCAGCAAGGGGTTTTGGTGCAAGAGGTGCAACATGGCACGGATGTTGCATCGCTTCTGGCAACCATGAACCGCGACAAGCGAGGTGAGCCATGACCCAAAACAACGCCAACACGCCCTACGGGCATCCGACCATCAAAGTGCTGGGCCTGGGCGGCGGCGGGTGCAACGCGGTGAACCGCATGTTGGAACTGGGGATTCAGGGGGTGGACTTCATCGCCGCGAACACCGACGCCCAGGCGCTCATGCAGGCCAGCACGCCGGTCAAAATCCAACTGGGGCCGCAACTGACGCGCGGCTTAGGCGCAGGCGGCAACCCGGAGATTGGCCGCAAAGCCGCCGAGGAGAGCGCCGAGACCCTGCGGCAGGCGCTGAAAGGGGCCGATCTGGTCTTCCTCACCGCCGGGCTGGGCGGCGGCACGGGCACCGGGGCCATCCCCGTAGCCGCGCGCATCGCCCGCGAACTGGGCGCCATCACCGTGGCCATCGTCACCCTGCCTTTCGCCTTTGAAATCGGCCGCCGGCAGCAAAACGCCCACGAGGGGCTGCAAGCCCTGCAACCCCATGTGGACACCCTCATCACCGTCGCCAACGAACGGCTGTTGCAAATCGCGCCGCGCAACCTGCCCATGGAGATGACCTTCCGCCTGGCCGACGATGTGCTGCGGCAGGCCGTGCAGGGCGTGGCCGAACTGATCACCCGCCCCGGCACCATCAACCTGGACTTCAGCCACCTCGCCCGCCTGCTGCGCACCGGCGGCGGCGCGCTGATGACCGTGGGCCAGGGGAAAGGCGAGCACAAAATCATCCAGGCCATCCAGAACGCTCTGCACCATCCTTTGCTGGATGACATTCCGCTGGAGGAGGCCAGCGCCGTGCTGGTCAACTTCACCGTGGGCGAGGACCTTTCGCTGGAGGAACTGAGCAACGCGCTTTCTGCCTTGCATGTGCGCCTGCCTTCCGAGCACGACCTGGTGTGGGGCTTCAGCGTGGACCCCATGTTCACCGACCGCGCTCAGGCGGTGATGGTCATCGCCGGATTGGGCGTCCAGCACTTGGCAAACGGGCTGACCGCCGGCCAAGAGGTTCAACGGGCTCATCCGGCATCTGCCAGGCCCACCCCATCGCGACCTCAACCGACCGCCCCGGCCCCCGCAGCCCGCGTGGACACCTTCGATGTCCCCGCCTTCCTGCGCCAACAGCGTTACCTTGGGTGAGACCATGCCGCTGCTCGACGAAAAGCGCCTACATCTCATCAATCGCCGCGTTTACCGCGACTTTCCCGAATTTCGAGGAGCGCGGCCCATCGTGCGCCGGCTCCGCACCGCAAGAGAAGGTCAACCGCCCCGCGTGTTGTTGCTCTACCGCCGGCGGGTCACCACGGCGGATGGGAAGCGGCTGACCCGCATGGTGCGGGTGCTGGCCACCCCCAAAGGCAAAATCCTCAAGATCACCACTTCCAAATGAGCCCTTCGCAAGGAAAGGAGGCTTCGATGGACAGGCAAACGCTGGAACTGTGGTTTTGGACGGCCTTCGACGCCCTGGTGCTTCACCTGCGTCAACTGCGCCTGACCATCCTCACCTGGGCCCTTAACCACGGGCTGCTGGAGCTGCCAGCCCCTCCGTGGTGGCTTTGGGCCACACTGCCGCTTCTCGTCTTTGGGCTGGGGATTGTTCTAGGGATATTGCTTTCCCACCTCGCTTGAGGAAAAAGCTCTCAAATCCCCCGCTGTTCATCCTTGAGCCACAGGGGAAAGGAAGGAGGGTATAATTCTCCTCCGTTGGGGAGAAACTCCTCCCCACTTCTTGTCGTCATCGTGAGGAACCCTTGTGGCCCGTTGGCTATTATTGCTCATTTTCTCCTCTATTTGCCTTATCCTTGGCGTTTTTGTGGGTAGGA